>JAUXFB010000158.1 GCA_030620255.1 Candidatus Aminicenantota bacterium
ATTTTACTATTTCTGGGGGGAAAATATCCTTGGTTCCTTTGGGAGCAATTATTTTTTTCATAAAATTTTTTATACCTATCCTTTATTAAATTCTTCTCTTAAAATATCATATACATTATTAATTTCATATGATACAACTTTTGTATTACCAGTAACTGCCATAAAGTTTGCATCTCCATCCCATCTTGGGACTATATGAATATGAAAATGATCCTTAACTCCTGCGCCAGCAGCTTTTCCAATATTCATGCCAATATTAAAACCATCTGGTTTAAACTTATCTTTTAAAATTTTCAATGATTTATTTATCAAACCCCACATTTCATATAGAGCATTATTATCAATTTTATCAGGTGAAGCAATATGTTCATAAGGTACAATCATTATATGTCCGGTATTATAAGGGAATTTATTTAATATAACAAAACAGTTTTCTCCTCTATAACAAAGCAGAGAATCGCTATCCTCTAATTTTAAAGCTTCACAGAATAAACACTGTTTTTTACAACTAATCTTAGAAATAAAGCTCCATCTCCATGGAGCAGACAAAAAATTCATTTCTTTTTAACAATCACACTTTCAAATAAATCACCAACAGTAGTGGAAGATTCATTATTTGACTTTGAATATTTTTCTATTTCCTCTCTTTCTCTCTTTTTATTAACCGCCCTAAAACTAAGATATATTCTCCTCTTATCTGGCAATGTTCTTGTGACCAGTGCCTCTCTTTTCTCGCCAATCTTATAATTTTTATTGATTTCTTCAATTGTGAGCCGATTTTCATCTATTTCATTCAACCTTACAAAACCTTCAATATTTTTTGAAATTTCAACAACTATTCCATTTTCATTTATATTTTTAATTTTAACTTCAATAATACTACCAACCATTCTCTCCTTAAAGAAATTTTCCCATTCATCATCACTTAACTGTTTTATACCTAACCTCACTTTAGAATTGAAATCCAGTTCATCACTCAAAATTACTGATTCAATTTTTTCCCTTTCCTTGAAAAAATCTTTTGCAGAATCAATCCTGAAATATCTGATATCTGAAATTTTCACAACTCCCTCAACACCCTTCTCAAGTTCAATAAAGACTTTAGAATCCAGTGCTTTCTTTACAATTCCTTTTACTATTTCACCAACCTCATGTTTTTCTAAATATTTTTCTTCTGGTCTCATCTCAAGCTGTTTCAACCCGAGTTTTATTTTTTTGTCATCTTTATTCAATTCTATTACCTGAACCCAAAGTTTATCTCCAACAGCAACATATTCTTCCACTGATTTAGGTCTGCCTTCCCAGGTCAAATCTGAAACATGGAGTAATCCCTCAACTCCCTCTTCCAGTTCAATAAAAGCTCCAAAATCAACAATTTTAGTAACTTTTGCAATAACTCTTTTACCAACTGGATATTTATTTCCAATATCAATCCATGGGTCAAGATATTTCTGTTTTAAACCCAATGAAATTTTTTTCCTCTCTTTATCAATATTAAGTATTTTGGCATCAACCTCATCGCCATTTCTGAGCTTTTCTTTTGGATGACCTATTCTTCCATAAGAGATATCTTCCTTATGAACAAGACCATCAATACCACCAAGATTAACAAAAGCACCATAATCTGTTATTGTTGTAATTACACCTTTTACAATATCTCCGACTTTAAGAGAATTTATTAATTTATCTATTTTATCTTTTCTCTCTTCTTCCAGCAAAACTCTTCTTGAGATTACACCTGTTTCATCCCTTTGATTCAATTTATTCACTTTAAACCAAAATTCTCTACCTAATAACTTTTGAGGGGCTTTTACCTTTTTGATATCAGCCTGGCTCATTGGAAGAAACATCTCCACACCCATATCCACCAAAAAACCTTTATTATCAGGCAATACTTTAATAATTTTTCCTATAACAGAAATATTTTTTTCATATGCGCGTTGAACTTTTTCCCAACCCTCTTTAACATCTAATTCTTTTTTTGAAACAGTTATATATCCCTGTTTTCTATTTATTCTTTTACAAATAACATTGATAGAATCTCCAACCTTATAATTCAAATCTCCATTCCAATCCAACAGCTCTGTCCTATTCAGAATGCCTTCTGTTTTACGACCAATATCAATAACAACCTTATTATTATCAATCTCAATAATTGTTCCATTAATAGGAGTGGTATAATCAATGGATTTCATGTCAAACTCCCTCATCAATTCTGAAAAATCATTTTCATCATTAGTGTGTGTAATTTCTTTTCTTTTTTCCATTTTTTTTCTCCCTTTCTATTTTATAACTTTCAATAAAATCTCTGGCTCTCTCTATCTCTTCAGGAGGAGTTGAAGCACCCCCAGTAATTCCAATTGTATTAGAACCCTTTAAACTACTTATTAAACTTGGATTATTTAAATCACTCGCTTTTTCTAAATAAAAAGTATTTGGGTTCTTCTTTAAAGAAATTTCAAAGAGTTTTTTTGTGTTTGAAGAATTTTTCCCACCTATTACAATAACAGAGTCCACTTTTGGAGCTAATTTATCTATTGCTTTTTGTCTGAGCCTGGTAGCACTGCAAATTGTATTATAAATCTCAAGATTTTCTGCTTTTTCAAGTAAAACAGAAATAATACTTTTAAAAAAATCAAGATTCAATGTTGTTTGCGCAACAACACTAATTTTATCTCTATTTTCTACTTTTTTTGCGTCCTCTACAGAATTTATAATAATTGCATTCTTAGAATAACTCTTAGTTGCTATTACTTCAGGGTGGTTTTTATCTCCAACTATTATTATTTGAGTATTATTTTTAGTTAAATTCTCTATTATTTTATGTGTTTTTTTTACAAGAGGACAGGTTGCATCAATATAATTAATACTACTTTTTTTTAATCTACTTTCTACTTCTTTTGGTATTCCATGAGTTCTTATGATTAATTTTTTACTTGTATCTAACTCATTTAAAGAATGGATACAATTGATTTCCTTTTTTTCTAAATCTTTTAGTACAGTTTTGTTGTGTATTAATTCTCCAAATATCTGGACATTTTCTTCATTTTCATATAATCGATTAATTATCTCCAATGCTCTTTTTACTCCAAAGCAAAACCCCGCTTCCTCCGCTATATATATTTTCATTATAATTCATAGAAATAAGAAGTATATTATAACATATTACAATATTTGTCAAACTTGATGAGTGAAGAGTAAATGGGTAGATGGGTGAATGAGTAGATGAGTAAAAAGTGATGAGTAAAAAAAGAACCAGTCAACTATTTAACCAATCAACTATGAGTCTATTCAACCAAGTGACAGTGTATGTGTAAGTGGAAGAAGCTTTCCGCGTCCATGATTGTAGGGAACGGTCGCGACCGTTCCTTACGAAAGATAAAACCATTGTCCGAATTAATCGTCGAGCAAAATAAGGGGTCATGTCTCAATTGTTGACTAGTTTAGAAAAACATTATATGCTTATTATATGCTGAAAATATATTCCGGGCTTTATAAAGGCAGAAAATTAAGATCTCCAAAGAATCCTGATGTAAGACCAACTACTGCAAAAGTCAAACTCTCTTTCTTTGATATAATGCAAAACGAAATAAGAGAAAAAATATTCCTTGATGGGTTTGCAGGTAGTGGAAATATTGGAATAGAAGCTATCTCAAGAGGGGCAGAATATGTAATATTTATTGATGAGCTTGCAGAATCGATAAAATTATTAAAACATAATATAGAAAAAATTGGAATCCCATCGGATTTCTACAGAATAATAAAGGGAGATTACAACAGAAGTATAATACATCTAAGCAATGACAATTTTAAATTCGATATAATCTTTCTTGATCCTCCATATAAACTTCTTGAATATGCAAACCCTCTTAAAGTTATATTTAAGAGAAATGTACTCAAAAAAGATGGCATGATTGTTCTCGAAAGACCAACGTATTCGAAATTTGAAAGTAAATATTTTAATTGTTATAGAACACAAAGAATTGGTAAAAAGAGCCTTGATTTTTTTAAATACTGAATAAAAACTTAAATAATATAACTTACTTAAGCCCTGTTTCTTCCAATATTCTATTAAAAACCTCTAAAGAGACCCCTGTTTTCGGATGTTTTGGAGGAATACAACTTTCCGATTTTATTGTTGATATTTCATAAGTTCCAATTTCTTTTGCAATCTTAATTGTCTCTTGCTTATCAAAACTTATTAAAGGACTGTAAACCGGGAATCCAGAAACAGTTGTATAAACAAAAAGATTTTTTAATGTTTGTGAAGCAACCTGAGCAAGATTATCTCCTGTTATTATTCCCTCGGCATTGACTTGTTTTGCGATTTCACCAGCTTTTTTATGCATCAGGTATTTGCATAAAACACACATATATGGGTGAAATTTTTTATTTTTATATAAACTTGAAAACTTTTCATTAAACAACTCATCTCTGTTTATAACATATAGTTTTATTTTTTTTCCACATGTAAATACCTCTAACTTTTCTTTTAACAATAATACTTTTTTATAATCCTTATCAGTTATTTTAAAGTGAATAAGAACAGGTTCAACCCCTCTTTTCATCATCAAAAAAGTAGCAACCGGAGAATCAATCCCAGCAGAGAACAATGATACAAGTTTACCAGCAGTTTCATATGGCATACCTGCAAAACATTTAATTTTTTCAAAAAAAATATATATATTATCTTCTCCTATTTCAATCTGAAAATTCAGGTCCGGTAAATTCAGTTTTACTGGAATTTTTGTATTCTCAAACAAAATCTCTCCAATTTTTCTTTCTATCTCAACAGATGTATAAGGAAATTTCTTATCAAGCCTCTGACA
>JAUXFB010000230.1 GCA_030620255.1 Candidatus Aminicenantota bacterium
AAGAAGAGGATGGTAACTTTTTTGCCACTATATGAATAAATTGAGCATTTTTTGTTCTTGTTAAAGCCACATATAACAGATTTAAATTATCAATATAATCCTTTTCAATCTCCTTTAGATAAATCCTTTTCAGCTCCTGATTAATTGAAGCATAGTTTTTAGGGATATGATAAAACATACCATTATCCAGAAAAAGGGGTTTTTTGTTCTTTGATCTTGAATCTTTTATTGGAAGAATTACAACAGGAAACTCCAGACCCTTTGCCTTATGAATTGTCATTACCCTTATTCCGGAACTATATTCTATATTATCAATGGTTTGCTGTGATTTACCCTCAATTAATCTTTTCCATTCATCAATAAAACATGAAATAGAATGAACCTCTTTTTGTTCAAGATCATGAATAAATTCTCCAAAACTAAGAAAAAAACTAGCAGATTCTTTAAAATTTTCATAAAGTCTAAATTTTTGTACTATATCCTGGAAAATATCATATAAAGGAAGAAAACCAACTGATTTAAAAAAAGGCTCAATAAAGTGTCTCCAACAATCCGGGAAATAATTTTTGAAAATTTTGTAGAAAGGTTTTGATTTAGAGCCCTCTATAAAAATAGACTCATCAAAAATTTTCATTTCTTCCTTAAACAATTTTTTGGCTGAGGTTTGAAAAATTTCTCCAGATATAAATGAATAAAAACTAAGATTATCCGGGGGAAAATCAAGAAATTTAAAAAAGCTTATAATCTCATTGATGACATGAGACGATGATAAAAGTAAAGATTCATCAGATATAGCATCAATACCTTTTAAAGATAAAAATTTAATAATATCACGACCTTCTTCATTTTTTCTTACTAAAATAGCAATATCTGAACCTTTATAGCCCCTATCTTTAGCTGTTTGAATGGATTTGAATATTTTATCAAATAATATCTCTTCTACTTTATTCTCAGGAAAATCTTCTGTTAGATTTACAGAAACACTAACAAAACCATGAGTTTGATTTTTGTAATCTGGAACCTTTTGAATAGAATTCTCGAAATTTTTTAATACTGCATGTTTCACACTTTCAGACGGAAGAGTCTCAACCAGATTTTTCGGATCCCAGAATCTGTTGTTAAAACCAACAATATCTTTCTCACTTCTCCAGTTTTTATCAAGTTCTCTTGAAAAAGATCCTTCAGATGCTAAATTTAAAGAAAGAATCTCATTGCGTAAAATTTCTTCATTCATCAATTCAGAATTTCCACCTCTCCATCTGTAAATTGCTTGTTTTCTGTCTCCTACCATAAAAAAAGAGGCTTTTTCATTTGAGGATAATGCCTCATCAATTAAAGGTAATAGAGCTTTAAATTGTAATTCACTTGTATCTTGAAACTCATCAAAAAGAAAATGTGAAAAACGGTCTGATAATTTTAGATAGATATATGGAAGCGCGGAATCTTGCCAGCTCTTGATCTGGTCTCTAATAGTTCTTGAAAATTCTTCAACAAAAATCTTTGTTTTATCTTTTAACCAGAACTGAGAGAATCCAGAAAAAAAACGACTGAAGTTCATTACTCTATAAACACTTGAAATATAAATTAAATCATGAAGTCTTTTTTTTGCTTCATAAAAAACTTTTATAAACCTTTCTCTATATTCAGGCAAAGCATCTTTTTTTAAACATGTACAAGGATCATCCTTTTTAAAAAAGGATTTAGAAACTAATAAATTAAGATTTTCTATTACTTTTTCTGAATGACTCATATCCTGCATTATTTTTATAAGTCCCTGATTAACAACATTTCCATTAAGATATTTATTCTTATAAGAATCTTTGGGCTCTTCCATAATAATACTATGTAATTTCTTTAGTTCTTTTTGAAAAAATTTAAGTTTAACTATAAATTTTGTTTTTAAGTTTTCAAAACTCTCTTTATTTACATAAATCACATCTTCTCTTAAATACATAGAATAAAAAACAGTTATAAAATCAATAATATCCTCATCAATTCTCCATTTTTTCAACTTTTCAGTACTTCTTAAATCATCTATGAATGCTTGTACAAGCTCCCAATCATTATCACAGATAAATTCAATATATTGTCTCGCTTTTTCCCTCAAATCCATTGATGCATCAACTGCTATTTCAAAGTTAGGGGGTAATCTCAAATCAGGAGATATTACCTGAACAATTGAACTCATAAGAGAATCAATGGTTTTTACATTAAAATCATTGTAATTGGAAATTATAGTTTCCAGTATAAAACTTGAAAGTTCCAATATTTTGTTTTTAGAGATTTTACTCTCTTTGCTTAAATCCTCTAAAAATATCTTATTTTCATTTGATAAATCAAAACCTTGTTGACTCAAAGATAATTTTTTGAGTTTATCAAGTATTCTCTCCTTCATTTCATTAGCAGCTTTATTTGTAAATGTAATTGCTAAAATTGAACTGAGAATTTTTTGTATATCATAATCACGGAGATTTTTTAAAGAAGATAGATAAAAAATTTCAAACAATTTTACAAGAAATTCTAAAGTTAATTTATAAGTCTTACCCGACCCAGCAGATGCTTCATATTTTAATACTCTTTCTTTCAATATATACCTTCAATATAAATTTTAGTATAATAAGCCCAACATATCAAATCTAAAATAAAACTATTGAAAAAGTTATTTACTTGATTAGCAAGAAAACATTTATTACAATATTATGATTCGATTGGGAAAAATGTGAAATAATGATTCGATCAAAAGTAGTACTTATTAAATGCGATAGTTATGATGAAGCAAAAGTACATTTAGCTGTAAAACGTGGAATTGATTTGTTGGGAGGTACCTCTTGCTTTGCAAAACCAGGAGAAAAAATTGTGCTAAAGCCTAACCTATTAGCAGGCGATCCTCCGGAGAAAGCCGTAACTACCCATCCCATTGTATTTAAAGCAGTAGGAGAGATTTTTAAATCCATAGGAGCAAATGTTTTTTATGGTGATTCGCCGGGCCTGGGGAAACCTGAACGGATTGCCCATTTGACAGGAATCAAACAAGTTGCGGACAGCCTCAATATTACATTAGCAGACTTTCAAAGAGCAGTAAAAGTCTCTTACCCAGATGCTATCTTAGCAAAACAGCTGGCATTGGCAAAAGGAGTACTGGAGGCTGATGGAATTGTTAGCATTCCAAAAATGAAAACCCATGGATTTACACGAATCACTGGTGCTGTAAAAAATCAATTCGGCTGCTTACCGGGTTTGCAAAAAGCTGAGTTCCATGTCAAGATGCCCAATATTTATGATTTTTCCAAAGTATTGGTGGATATCAACAATTTCTTAAAACCGAGATTGTATGTCATGGATGGAATTCTGGCAATGGAAGGTAATGGGCCCAGAGGCGGAGATCCCATAGAGATGAAGGTCCTGTTATTCTCAAAAGATCCGGTAGCAATGGATGTTATATTTTGCAAACTTATTGACTTAAAACCTGAATTCGTGCCCTACATGAGATTCGGAAGAGAGAGCTGCCTTGGAACCGATTCATACAATAATATTGACATTAAGGGTGATGATATTGAAGGTTTAATAAATAAGAACTTTAAAGTGACCAGAAG
>JAUXFB010000299.1 GCA_030620255.1 Candidatus Aminicenantota bacterium
CCCTCATAGAATGAGAAGACAGCCTTTTGAAGAAGAAAAGCCAATAGAGCAAAAACTGCAGCAAACGATGGAGCAGGATACACAAGAAAACGAGAGAGAGAATCAAAATAAAGAAGATGGGGATAATGACAATGATAGTGAAGATAATAATAAAGAAGACAGCAGCAATGAAGATACCCCTGAAAATTTTAATCCGCCCCCACAGCAGACAGACAACCACCAGGAAAATGGTGAAAAAGAACAGGATAGTTCAGGAAAAGATAATTCTCAACAAGCTCCTAACCATGATACAGAAGAAGCTTTATCCTCAACAAATACAAAAGCACCTTGTGTAGTTACAGAAAAAGATAAAAAAATAAGGACAGGCCGGGGGCGAAGAGCAAGGACACTTTCCACTCATTCAGGTAAATATATTAAAGCCCGAGTCCCAAAAACACCAACTAATGATATCGCTATCGATGCAACCATAAGAAGTTCCATAGCTGCAAAAGGGAAACTAAAAATAGATAAGGAAGATTTGCGCGAAAAAGTAAGAGAAAAGAAAAAAGCTACAACCTGTGTATTTGTTGTTGATGCTTCTGGATCTATGGGTGTAGGAAGAAGAATGGAATTTGCAAAAAGTGCAGTCATGTCAATGTTGGAAGACTCTTACCAGAAAAGAGATAAGGTAGGATTTATTGCTTTTCGAGGTAAAAAAGCTGTCACTTTACTAAAACCTACAAATAGTATTTATTCTGCAGTAAAAAAGCTAAAAGAACTGCCTACTGGTGGAAAGACCCCTCTTTCCGCCGGATTAATTGAAAGTCTTAAAGTTATATCTACCGAAATGGAGAAAGATAAAAACTGTATACCTATTATGATTTTAGTTTCTGATGGAAAAGCAAATGTTGCTATGAGCAGCAAGAGTTTAAAACAAGAGATAATCGAAGCTTCTGAGATTATAAAGAAGAAAAGAATAAATATAATTTTAATAGATGCTGATGAAGGAAAATTTAAATTAGGTTATATAAAAGAAATATTGAAAGTTACAAATGGGCAATATTTTCATATAAATCAATTAATTGACAAAGATTTACGCAAAACTTTTGGCCTAAAATGATATTTATTTAAATAAAAGCAGGCTTTTTTAAAGCATTCAAATTATTGGAAATGATAAACAAGGAAAAACTAATAAAACTTCTATTCATCTCTGTATCATCACCTGCACTCAGAGACTTGAGCATTGTGCAAACGTATTTCAATAAAAAATATAAAACTAATCTTAAAATAAGTGCTTTTTACGTTGGTAGAGAAACAACAGGAAAGACTATCCACGATAAAGCACTTATATCATGCAAAAGTTCAGATATGATCTTTTTGGACACAATGGGAGCAAATAAAGATTTCTGTGACGAACTTTACAATAATCTAATTAATTTTAAAGGAAACATAGCAGTTATAAATAGTGATAGTCTAAAAATAAGAAAATTAAATAGATTAGGCTCATTTAGTTTAAAAAATATGAAAATGACAGGTAAAAAATCAATAGCAGATAAAGAAGCTCAAATGGGTAAAATACTAAAAATGATGAATATGATGGAAAAATTAAGCAATATGATCCCTGTGGGCCCATTAAAAGATGCAAGAAATAATTTCTTGCTCTTCAGATATTGGCAATATGCCGAAAAAGAAAATATGGAGAACATGCTTCTTCTTGTATTAAAAGAATATTTTAAAATCCCGGGTTTGCCTTCATGGAGAAAACCAACAAATGTAGGAGATGCTGCTATCTCTGATTTCGCAGGTAATAAAACTTATAAACGCATAGCCGCATATGTCAAAGCAAAAGGATACAATAATAAAAAACCAAATATTTTGATATTTTTTTATAATAATTCCTATCCAACATATTATAGAAAAATATTAGGAGAGATTGTGGAAAGCTTAGAAAAAATCTCAAACCCAATACCAGTAGGGTTTTTAAGCCTTTTAAGCAAAAGCACTGATATAATCAGAAAACAAATTCAAAAAAATAAAAACATAAAGATTGATTTGATAATAAATATAATGCCTTTTAGATTAGGCGCAGGGCCAATGGGTGGCAATGCGGAAAAAGGCATAAAATTTCTCAGGGAACTTGACGTTCCTTTACTGCACCCGGTGATATTAAGCAAAACGACTGTAGAGGAATGGGGAAAATCCCCAAAAGGTATTAACCCCTCGGAGTTTTTAATTTCAGTTATGCTGCCTGAACTTGACGGAGCCATAGAACCAATTATAATCTCTGCTCTGTCCGAGTTAGAAGAGCACGAATCTACAGGAGTAAGTGTTGATGAATTAGTAATAATTAAAGAAAGACTCAATAAATTAATTCTTAGAATAAATAGTTGGCTTAAATTAAGAAAAACAAACAATAAAGACAAAAAGATAGCTTTAATATTATTCAATTATCCTCCCGGGGAAAGCAGTTTTGGGAATGCAGCATTTTTAGATAGCTTAAAATCTATTGAAAATATATTAAAAAGATTAAAAAAAGAGGGTTATTATTGCAATGAAATTAGTTCAGAAGAATTACTAAATTTATTTGTTCAAAAAGGAATAGTGAATTCTGGAAAGTGGACATTAAAAAACCAATATAAAAATTTTATTCATATACAAAAAAGGACTTACAAAAATTACTTTACTGATTACATAAATTATGCAGAGATAGAAAAAGAATGGGGAAAATCCCCGGGCAGCATAATGACAGATGGCAAAGATATATTGATACCGGCAATTATAAATAAA
>JAUXFB010000222.1 GCA_030620255.1 Candidatus Aminicenantota bacterium
GAAACATCTTTCAATGGAACAAAAGGGAAAACATCAACAGCTCCAATTCTTGGATACTCACCCTTATGTCTTCTCATATCAATATGTTTAAATGCCTCATCATAAAGAATCATACCTGCTTCAAAAATTGCTTCTTTTGTACCAGTAAAAGCAAATACAGTCCTATTTCTCGTTTTGTCCATTGAAACATCAAGTATGACAATATTATTAACAGAATTAAGTTTATTAGTTAAATTATCAATAAACTTACAATCTTTTCCCTCACAAATATTAGGTATAACGGAAATTATTTTACTCATTTTTTCTCTCCTTAAAAAATTCCCAGGAATACACCTGCTGCAATAGCTGATCCAATAACACCCGCCACATTTGGTCCCATTGCATGCATAAGTAGATAGTTATCTGGATCATACTTCTTACCTACATTATGAACAACCCGGGCAGAATCAGGGACAGCAGAAACTCCAGCAGCTCCAATCAAAGGATTTACTTTATTCTTAACGAAAAGATTCATTAATTTTGCAAATAAAACTCCACTTGCTGTTGCAATACCAAAAGAAACAACTCCAAGCACAAAAATTAGTACAGATTTTTCATTTAAAAAAACCTGAGCACATGTTGATGCCCCAACAGCAAAACCTAATAATATTGTTGCTATATCTATTAAAGCATTTGAAGCTGTTTTTGCCAGTCTTGTAGTAACACCTGATTCTTTTAATAAATTCCCTAAAAATAACATACCAAGAAGGGGAATCGCACCCGGAGCAACCATAGTTGTTAGAATAACTCCAAAAACCGGGAACATAATTTTTTCAACCTTTTTAACCTTTCTGCTATGTTTCATTCTAATTAATCTTTCTTTTTTTGAAGTCAATAATTTCATTATCGGAGGCTGGATTAATGGAACCATTGCCATATAAGAATAAGCTGCAATTGCAATAGGACCTATTAAAGAAGGTGCAAGTTTTGAAGATAAAAATATAGCAGTAGGGCCATCAGCTCCACCAATTATTCCAATTGAAGCAGCATTTGCAGGAGAAAAACCCAATTTTAAAGCAGCAAGAAAGGTTATAAAAATACCTACCTGAGCAGCAGCTCCCAGTAAAACACTTTTAGGATTGGATAATAGAGCAGTAAAATCAGTCATTGCTCCAATACCAAGGAAGATAAGAGGTGGGAAAAGGCCTGACCTAACACCAAAATATATAATCCCCATAACACTGTTTGAAGTTGTATTAAAGACATATTGATGACTAATAGGATCTATCATATATATAGAAATGCTGTTAAAAAGTTGAAGAGGTAAAGGAATATTACCCACTATTATCCCAAACCCTATAGGTACCAATAAAAGTGGTTCATAATCCTTTGAAATACCTAAATATATAAAAAATATTCCTATTAACAACATTATAATATTTTTATAGGATAAATTGACAAAACCAGTACTATCCATAACCTGATCAAAATAACTCAAAAACTTACCTTCATCAGATTCTCTAAAATTAACATTAGCAGCATTATTAGTTACAAATCCATAACAAAAATTTTTATCACTACCTATTATTTTAAATACACCTGCAACCTGTTCATTCTTGAATATCTTCCCCTTTATTCCATCTTTTATTTTTACATTAGTTTTCGTCCTTTTGATTCTAAAATAGAATTTAGAGTCCTCAAGACTAAACCTTATATTTTTATATTCATTTTTATCAGATAATTCCAAAACATCTTTTACTGATGTAAAAGACAGGTGTTCTACTTTTATTATCTTATCAGGCTCCTTCAAATAAGCCCTTACTATACTATAGCTATCATTAATTCCTATGACTTCAAAATTTCCGAGAAGTTTATTATATTTGTCAAAGATTTCACCCTTATCTCCCTTGGAAATATAACTTTCTGATCCTTGAAAAATCTTAATATATTGGTGATTGCCTCCAAAATCAGGAATAAATTTTGTATTTCCATATAAACAAGGTACAAGAAAAAAAACAATTATCAATATAATTACTTTTTTCATTTCAAATTACTCACAATGTAGTCATCATAGGTCGGGAGAGCTCTGCAAGTACATCATCCTCTGCAACAGAATCACCTTTATTAACATAGATCTTCTCCACAGTTCCATCATGTGTGGCCTGGATCTGGTTTTCCATTTTCATAGATTCCATTATAAACAAATCTTGACCTGCCTTAACTGCATCTCCTACTTTCACAAATGCTTCAAGTATCAAGCCAGGTAATGGAGCTTTTATTGCTCCTGAATCTGTACTATTAATTTTTGGTTTCTCAATTTCTCTTTTTTCAGGTTTAGGTTCCTCTGCAACTGTTTCAACTCTTTTTACTGACGGTATTCCAGTGCTCTTACGCTCAAGTTCCTTAATTTTAATATTATATTCCTTTTCATTAACAATAATTCTAGCATATTCTGATGTTATTTCTTTCACTTCAGCTCTATAATCCTTTCCTTCAATTGAAAGAACATATTCTCTCATCTTAATTTACCTCCATTGTGCAAATGAAAAAAGCAAAAATGATATATCCAATTTAAATCTTAGTTCCATTTTTAAAAGTAAATCTACTTTCCATTAAAGCAAGGCCTAATCTGTTCTCAATTTCAAGCACAGTTGTTATAACTGCTAATATATCCGGTTCTAATTTTTCAATATTTATATATGGAGTCTCCTCTGTCTTAAAGGTTTTTTTTAATTTTAAATTAGAAATCTTTTCAGAAATAGAGAATGAATAGATTAATAGACTTGTTAAAATTAAACCAACAAAAACAACGCCTATACCCAAAAGACTTATTGTAAGTGCATCTTTTAAATCCAATTCTCTATCCCGTTATAAAGGAATATTCCCATGTTTTTTTGAAGGATTAAAATCCTCTTTTGTTGATAGCATCTCTAAGGCTTTAATTAGTCTTATTCTTGTATTTGCAGGTATAATCACATCATCTATATAACCCCTTTTTGCTGCATTATATGGATTTGAAAATAATTCTATATATTTTTCCTTTAATTCTTTTTTCTTCTTATCTTTATCTTCTGATTCTTTAATTTCTTTATTATAAACAATTTCAACGCCACCTTCAGGTCCCATAACTGCTATTTCAGCTGTTGGCCATGCTAAATTAATATCACCTCTAATATGTTTTGAACTCATAACACAATATGCACCTCCATAAGCTTTTCTAACAATAACAGTTATTTTAGGAACTGTTGCTTCAGCAAAGGCATAAAGAAATTTTGCTCCATTTTTAATGATTCCATTATGTTCTTGATTTGTTCCTGGCATAAAACCTGGAACATCTTCAAAGATAAGTAAAGGTATATTAAAAGCATCACAAAACCTTACGAATCTTGCTCCTTTCATTGAAGAATTGTTATCCAGAACACCTGCAAGAACTTTAGGCTGGTTTGCAACTATTCCAACGGACATACCATTCATTCTTGCAAAACCAATTATTAAATTTTTAGCAAATTGAGCATGAACTTCGAAAAAATCATTATTATCAACAATGGTCTCAATAATTTCCTTCATATCATAAGGTTTATTTGGATTCTCAGGAACAATATAATCTAAATTCTCATCCATTCTATCAATTGGATCATTATTTTGAATAACAGGAGGTAATTCTGAATTACTTTGAGGGAGAAATGAGATCAATTTCTTCAAATTCTCAAAAGCTTCCTCTTCATCCTTACAAACAAAATGCGAGACACC
>JAUXFB010000038.1 GCA_030620255.1 Candidatus Aminicenantota bacterium
AGCATACTGGGCAATGGATGCTCTTCATAAGATCATATTTTTTAACAAAGAATTTGCAGACATATCTATTAATTTTATAGTACTCATTCTTTTTACTTTAACTTTTTCTCTTATATCATTTAAATTCTTCAAAATTAAAGAATAAAACTCTCCTGTTTCTGTATTGAAAAATTAATATAATTTTTATAAGATATATTTAAGGAAAGAATAAATGAAAAATTTTATTCAAAAATATTTCAAATTTCAAGAAAACAATACAAATTTCAGGAAAGAAATTTCAGGGGGACTTGTTACTTTTCTTACTATGTCTTATATCATTTTTGTACAACCAGGAGTT
Organism: Candidatus Aminicenantota bacterium; assembly: GCA_030620255.1. Lineage (GTDB taxonomy): Bacteria > Acidobacteriota > Aminicenantia > UBA2199 > UBA2199 > JAUWNT01. Next base: position 338 of record JAUXFB010000038.1, read on the forward strand.
CTAAAGCAAGCTGGGATGGATTTCTCTTCAGTTATGATCGCAACATGCCTCTCTGCTGCTCTTGCTTCGATTCTAATGGGAATTCTTGCAAACTATCCAATTGCTCTTGCTCCTGCAATGGGAGAAAACTATTTCTTTGCATTTACAGTTGTACTTATGTTAGGAATTTCATGGCAGCAGGCTCTGGGAATAGTATTCATTTCAGGAGTTATATTTGTTATTCTAACTTTAATAAAGGTAAGAGAGAAATTTGTAAATTCAATACCAGCGTCTCTGAAATTTTCAATCTCTGCAGGCATAGGTTTATTTATTGGATTTATCGGGTTATGTGATGCTGGAGTCATAATAAGAAATAATTCTCCATTAAATTCAATTGCATCTACAGAAAACCTTACCAAAGATTCTATCCTTGAAAAATTAAACACATTTCAATATTCAAGTAGTGCATTAAAGGTCGGTGATTTTTCGAATCCTGCAACAATTGTTGCAATAATAGGTCTTTTTATTATTGCTTTTCTACTTGTAAAAAAGGTCAAAGGCGCAATTCTCTGGGGCATGATCCTTACTTCTATTTTTGGATTAATCTTTAGTGTTATTAAATGGCAGGGTTTTATGTCCCCTCCCCCTTCAATAACACCTACTTTTCTAAAATTATCTTTTAAGGGTTTATTCACCATTGAGATCATTCCAATTATTATTGTTTTTTTCATAATGGATTTCTTTGATACAATAGGCACATTAATAGGTGTATCATCCAGGGCAGGATTACTAAAGGACAATAAACTACCCCGAGCATCAAAAGCATTAATGGCTGATGCTGTTGGCACTATTGGAGGGGCTTTACTAGGCACATCCACTGTTTCAAGTTATATTGAAAGTGCAGCAGGTGTTGAAGAGGGAAGTAAAACAGGATTCTCAGCAGTTATAACTGGATCTTTATTTATTCTCGCAATATTCTTCGCACCACTTGTTAGCATGATAGGTGGAGGTTATGCATATTCTGCAGAGAACGGGATTTTCCTCTACCCTATAACAGCTCCTGTTTTAATAATTGTTGCAGTTTTAATGATGAGAGAGATTGTAAAGATAAAATGGGATGATTTTTCAGAAAGTATTCCAGCTGTTTTGACTTTTGTTGGCATACCATTAACCTACAGTATTGCTGATGGACTTGCTTTTGGTTTTATATCATATACTATAATAAAAACCATTTCAGGAAAGTTTAAAGATTTAAATATAATTCTTATCATCATTACAATTATCTTTCTAATCAGGTTCATTGTTATTAAATTTTGATTGATGAGTAACAAGTAAAAAGTAAAAAGGAAAAAGTGATGGGTGGATGAGTAGATGAGTGGATGAGTATATGTGTAGGATCTGGGATTTAGGATTTAGTAAAAAATATCAAGTAAAAACTCATGACTTGTTATTTTGACTCTTCGACACCTCAACATTTCGACTTAGGCTTAAACTTAAGCTTAGACTCAAACTTAGACTTATAAAGGAAATACTATTTAACCATTAGTCTAATCAACTATTCAACCAAATCTCAGCTTTCAGCTTTTTTTTACCAAATCCCAGATCCTACTTTCTATCTCCTAAAGCATACACAGCCCTGACCAATGATGCACCAGAAGCAAACCCACAAACAAATAAACCAATAGCATCAACAAGCCTGGGTACATTTTTAAAATAAACTGCAATAGCAACACCTAAAAAAACAATACATATGCCTAAACTCCTTGCAAAAGCTCTCTTTCTAATCAGGTTCATTATTATAAAATTTTGATTAAATAAGTAAATAGTTTTGAGTTTTAAGTTTTGAGTTGATGGATAGATGGGTAAATGAGTGAAGAGTTACAAGTAAAAAGAACAAAATCGTGGTCAGAGGTAAGAGGTTAGAGGCAAGAGGGTGGGACTCCTAACTCCTATCTCCTAAAGCATATACAGCCCTGACCAATGATGCACCGGAAGCAAATCCGCAAACAAATAAACCAATAGCATCAACAAGCCTGGGTACATTTTTAAAATAAACTGCAATAGCAACACCTATAAAAACAATACATATGCCTAAACTCCTTACAAAATCTCTCTTTTTAATCATTAAAATCCTCCTTTTTATTTTTTAGATAAAAAATATTTCCAATATATGAATTAAACTTGATTATATTTGAATTTACCATAAATAAAATATAATATCAATTACTATTTGCATTAAGTAAATTATAAACAACAGAGGTTATGAAAAAATAAAGAAAATTATTTTTATGTAAAAAATTGAAAATCTATGATTCTTTATTATATAATAATCCAGATGAGGTAAAAATGAATATTGAAGTAAGAACAGTTAAAACAAAAAAAGATTTAAAAAAATTTATTAAACTTCCTTTTGAAATTTATAAAGAGAGTTCCAACTGGATTCCTCTTTTAATTATGGATGAATATGAAATTTTTAATAAAAAGAAAAACCCAGCTTATGAACAATCTGACTCACAATTATTTCTTGCATATAAAGATGGAAAACCTGCAGGCCGTATTGTTGGTATCATCAGCCATATTGCCAACGAGAAATATAAATCTCAAAATATCAGGTTTGGTTGGTTTGAAGCAATTAATGATTTTGAGGTTTGTTCCGCACTTTTTAATGCAGTTGAAAATTGGGGTAAAAGAAATGGCATGAAAACTCTGACAGGACCACTTGGTTTTACTGACTTGGATCCAGAAGGAATGATGGTCGAAGGATTTGACGATGTACCCACTATTGCCTCTAATTACAATCACTCCTATTATCACACGTTTCTTGAAAAGTATGGATTTCAAAAAGAGATTGACTATATTGAATTTAAAGCTAAAATTCCCTCTGAAGAACAAATACCAGAAAAACTCTTGCGTCTTGCTGACAGAATTAAAGAAAGAGGTAATCTAAAGGTTTTGGAATTTAAAAAAAAGAAAGATGTTACAAAAAGGGCTATGGAATTATTTTATTTGCTGGATGAAGCTTTTGACGAAATTTACGGCTCTGTGCCTCTTACTGACAAACAGATCCAATATTATGTAAAAAAATATATTCCTTATGTACACAAGGATATATTAAAGGCTGTTGTTAATGAAAAAGATGAGATGGTTGGTTTCATGATTGCTATGCCCAGCCTGACAAAAGGTTTCCAGAAAGCAAAGGGCAAACTACTTCCTTTTGGCTGGTATCATTTATTAAAAGCTTTAAAAACTTACAATGTTCTTGATTTTTATCTAGCAGGAGTTAAAAAGAAATATCGGGGTATGGGGGTTGATCTGTTAATGGTTATAGAGGTTGCTAAATCTGCTCATAAAATGGGATTTAAGTACTCTGAGTCAAATCTTGAATTAGAGACAAACACTAAAATTCACGGACTCTGGAAATACTTTAATCCCACACAACATAAGAGAAGAAGGATTTTCAAAAAAGAAATTAATTAACTAAAATAGTTATGAGTTTTAAGTTAAAAAGTTGAAGTGTTGAAACGTTGAAATGTCAAAACAAGATAGAGATATTTATTCTAACTCCTGTTTACTGCATTCAGTATTCAGCTTTTTTTTACCAAATCCCAGTCCCCAAATCCCATATCCTACTTTTTACTTTTGCCTTTTTACTTTGGGTTTGATAAATCAAGCCCCTACTTATCTAAGACTTATTTAGCAATTTAATTCTAAAAATAAAACTCTGTAAAGATACTTGTACAAAATCTTCACTACATGTTTTTGACTCATAATCCAATCTATAAATTATTTCAAGTATTTGTTGCAGTCTTTTTTCAGAAAAATTTCTAACTGAATTAATAAATTTATCAAGAAAATAAGTAGGCTGGTTTAATACCCTACCAATATCACTTACAGGAAAATTATGTTTTAATAGAAACTTTGCAGTATATATCTTATTGTAATGTGTTACTAATGTTCCTATTACAAAAGCTGGTTTTATACCATTAATAAAAAGATATTTTAAAGTTTTAAGATATTTTACTGCATCCTCTTTCTCTATAGCTTCAGTCAAATCCCAAATTGAATGAGACTCAACTCCATATAAAATTGTTTCTACATCCCCTGAATCAATCTTTTTTTCTTCTCCTGCCATTATTTCAAATATAGACATTTCATTTATTATTGAAATTAAGTCATCTCCCTTCATTTCAACTATCTTTTCAAAAGCACCCTGAGAAATTGAAACGCCTTTTTCTTTCAAAGTATTTTTCATATAATCACTAACCTCTCCTTGAAAAATTCTGTCAAGATTAACAAAAATCGTATAAGAAGAATTGAGTTCTGCTAAAAAATCAGTGATTTTCCCATTTTTCCTTTTTATTAATTGTTTGTAATCATCTTTTAATAAATCCAATGAAATATAAACAATCAAAATAGTATTCATATTAGGTTTATCCAAATATTTTTTCAATATCTTTTTATCCATTCTATTTAATTTCAGATTTTTTACATCCCTTATAACTGCAATAACAATTTTCCTTGATTGAATAAAAAAACTTGAACTATTTGCATCATTAATTATATCCTGCCAGATACTCTCTTTACCAGGTTCAAAATAATGCCGTCTATAATTAAAATCATTTTTCTGTTCAATGAAATTTTCAACAAAAGAATTGATAACTCTTTCGCCCAGAGATTCATTAAATCCATAAATAACATTAAATGGGAAACTCTCTTTTTTTTCTTTTATTCTCTTTAAAAAATTAAAAAAAGTGATCTCTTTCATTAAAAATTTTCTAATATGGTTGAAACAATACTAGAGGCAAACTCTTTTGAAATTTTTATCAGTGTTTCAGTTTCTTGAGAAAAAAAGTCCCCATAACCAATATCATACGTATCAGTAAAGCTCAGGTTATTGTTCTCAAAAATAATCTTACCCGTTTTTATATCAATGAATCTAACATTCAGTACTATAGTAATCCTATATAAATTCGCAGTTGCATCACTTGAATAAGACACAGGTACAGCATCAAATCTATTTATATCTCCTTCAAGCGTTGAATCAGCTTTAGATACTCTATCAACTAAAATTAGCTTACTTCTTCTTATAAACTCTTGCCTTAATGCACTTGTCACAAACTGTTCTGCTTGATATCTAGTTGTTTTATTAACAAAATCAGGTATAACAATTGTTTTTATATAATCAGGGATATGTTTACCTGTTCCAGTTAACTTGTATCCACATTGATTAAATATTATTAACAATAACAAAACAGCAAAATAATTGATTTTTTTTATCATTTCACAACCACACTTAACATCTTATTTTTTATAAAAATTACCTTTATAATTTGTTTCGATTCTGTATATTTTTTGATTTTTTCAGACATAAAAGCCATTTCTCTTACCTTTGATTCCCCTTCGTTAATATTAACTTCAATTTTATCCCTAATTTTACCATTTATCTGGATCATTATATTAACCTTTTCTTCAAAGATAAATTCAGGGTTATACTCAGGCCATTTTTCATGCTCAAGTATTGAATTATTACCCAGTTTTTCCCACAATTCATTACAAAAATGAGGAGTATAAGGAATTAAAAGTTTTAATAAAACCTCAAAAAGATATCTTACTGCTCCGGGATTGCTTGAATGAATCTCTTTAAAGGAACTTGAAAAATCATTAAAAAACTCCATAAGAGCAGCTATAGCTGTATTCAAATGAAATCTAATCTCAATATCTTCTGTAACCTTTTTTATTGTTTGATTTAATTTTATAAAAATTGGTTTTGTCTCCCCCTTTTCTAATTCAAAATCCTTTTTTTCCATTAAAACCTTATAATTCTTATGAAACAAATTCCAGATTCTAATAAGAAATCTATTTACTCCTTCAACACCTTTTTCATTCCATTCAAGCCCCTTTTCTGGGGGTGAAGCAAAAAGAATGAAAAGTCTTACAGTATCAACACCATATTTATCAATCAGCTCATCTGGATCCACTATATTCCCTTTAGATTTTGACATAGCAGTTCCACCTAATGTTACCATACCTTGAGTTAATAGATGTGGAAAAGGTTCAGATAAATCCGTCCACCCAAAATCCCTAAAAACTTTTGCAAAAAACCTTGAATATATTAAGTGCAGAATTGCATGTTCCACTCCACCAATATATAGATCAATAGGCATCCAGTATTTTATCTCATCATTATCAAAGGGTTTATCTATGGAAAGGCTTGCATACCTGAAAAAATACCAGGATGAATCAAAAAAAGTATCCATTGTATCTGTCTCCCTTCTAGCAGGACCTTTACATTTTGGGCATTTAGTATTGATAAATTCCTTGCTTTTCTCAAGGGGTGATCCACCTTTAGGAGTAAAATCAACATCTGTTGGTAATTCAATAGGTAAATTTTTGAGAGATTCAGGAACAACCCCACATTTATCACAATACACCATTGGTATTGGAGTTCCCCAATATCTTTGTCTTGAAACTCCCCAATCCCTAAGGCGAAATATTGCTTTTAAATCACCAAGATTATTCTGCCTTAGAAATTCTCCCATTTTCCTGATTGCTTCTTCAGATGACAGACCTGAATATGGCCCTGAATTTATTAAATAGCCCTTTTCTGTAAAAACATCATCCACATCTTTAGGATAATTTTTGTTTTTATCTTTAACAATAACCCTTTTTATTGGAATATTGTACTTTTTTGCAAATTCAAAATCTCTTTCATCATGAGCAGGTACTGACATTATTGCTCCAGTGCCATATTCCATTAAAACAAAATTTGCAAGCCAAATTGGGACTTTCTCTTCATTAAAAGGATTAACAGCATACTTACCTGTAAAAAAACCCTTTTTCTCAAGCACTTCTGAGTCTGTTTTTGAATCCCTATCTACCTCTTTTATAAACTCTTTTATTTTATCTTTTTGAGGACTATCTTCTATCAATTCTTTAACAAAAGGATGTTTTACAGATAAAGCAAAGAATGTAGAACCAAATATTGTATCAAGTCTTGTAGTAAATATATTGATCTTTAAATCTGTTCCATATACTTTAAACACAACTTCTGCACCCTCACTCTTACCTATCCAGTTTTCTTGCATAGCAATAACCTTTTGAGGCCATTTCTCAAGTTTCCTATGAGAATTAAGCAATTCATCTGCATAATCTGTTATTTTTAAAAACCACTGATCCAAATCCCTTAATCCCACTTCAGATTCACATCTCCAGCATCTACCATTTATTACCTGTTCATTAGCAAGAACAGTCTTACATGAAGGGCACCAATTTTGTTCAGCTTTTTTTCTATAAACCAGACCCTTTTTATACATTTTAGTAAAAATATATTGATTCCATTTTATATATTCTGGCATACAAGTCGCTATTTCTCTATCCCAATCATATCCAAAACCCATTTTTTTTAGTTGACTTTTCAAAAATTTAATATTATTTAAAGTCCAATCTTTAGGATTAGATTTATTTTTAATTGCAGCGTTTTCTGCTGGTAAACCAAGGGAATCCCATCCCATTGGATGTATAACATTGTATCCATTCATCATTTTGAACCTGGTAATAACATCACCAATAGAATAATTCCTGACATGTCCCATATGAATTCTTCCAGAAGGATAGGGAAACATCTCAAGGCAGTAAAATTTTTTCTTTCTTTTATCTATTTCAGCCTTAAATATTTTTCTCTCTTCCCATATGTTTTGCCATTTCTTTTCAATCTCTTTAAAATTGTATTGCATATATCAAACTCCTGCAGAAAAAAATCAATTATACTCTAAAATCACAATCACTTCAATTCAAAATTAATCAGGTTGATAAATATATATAGAATCTACATTTGTAATAGCTTAGAATAGTCCTCTCTTGTGTTGATATTAAAAAAAGAGACCAATTCAGGATCTACAACCCTGATTTCCTTTTCTGAAAATTTATAAATATCTATTTTTTTTATAAAATCAGCTATTTTCAGACTATTATTCTCTATATTTTCCTCAATTAAATCTAATGTTTTTTTTGAATAAATAGCAACAAGAGGTTCTATATATCCCCTCACAACAGGAATTACTGCCATACAATTATTAGAAATATATTTAGAAATTAAA
>JAUXFB010000051.1 GCA_030620255.1 Candidatus Aminicenantota bacterium
CAGATCTTTCAGGGGGAATCGTTGTAACTACACCACAGGAAGCTTCTATTGCTGATGTAAGAAAAATGATTAATATGTTTAAAACCACAGATACGGAGATCATTGGCATTGTTGAAAATATGAAATATATTGTTTGTCCAAAATGTTCATCTAAGCTTGATCTATATCCGAATAAGGATAATAGAAGTGTTACTGAAATTTTGGGTCATAATCTTCTTGCGGAGCTGCCTTTTGAGACTAAGATTGGATTAAAGGGTGATGATGGAACTCCTTTTTATTTCACAGATAAGGAAAGTATAACTACAAAAGAATATGATAAACTATGTGAAAAAATATTGGAGTTTATTAAAAAAAAAGGAAATAAACCCTAAATCTATCATAAAATATAAAAAAATCACATTACACAAGATTTTTATAAATAGATGTGGATATTTTTAAGTTCATCTTTTATAATTGGGGATTAATGAACAATAGAATCATGGAAGCAAGGATAGATAAATGGCTCTGGGCAGTGCGTATTTTTAAGACTCGTACCAAGGCGTCTGATGCCTGTAAGAGCGGTAAAATAACTATTCAAGGTAATGTTATAAAACCTTCCTGCAATATAAGAATAAGTGAAATAGTTGATGTAAAACATCCTCCAATTATTCGTAGCTTTAAAGTAAAAGGGCTTGCTAATAAAAGGGTATCTGCAAAACTGGCTAAGGATCTTGTAGAGGAAATAACTCCTGAGAAGGAACTTGAGAAACTGAAACAATTTTATAGGGACCCAATTAGTGTGATATTTGGATACAGAGGAAAAGGCGCGGGTAGGCCTACTAAAAAAGAGCGGCGAGAACTGGAAAAACTCAAGGAAGAGAATAAATAAAACTTACTGTCGTACTGTCAAACACTGTTACCAGCTATTTATATTTTGAAATATTTCTTTATACGCTTAAAAACATTTTCAGTCTCTTTTTTTATGCTTGCTTGAGAAAATTCAGATTCTATAATCTTCAATTCTTTTAATTTTGATATTCTTAAAGCTATGACTTCGGATAATTTTTTTGCCATCTTTTCATTGATTTTAACAATCTCTCTGAATTTATCAGATGATAGCTTCAGTATTTTACTCTCTTTTGAAGTTCTTATAGAAGCAGAAGTTTTTTCTCCTGTAAACAGGGACATTTCACCAAAACAATCACTATTTTTTAACATATTTATAAGCTTGTCATTTTTTAAAACTTCTACTTCTCCATCTATTATATAATAAAAACATTGTCCTTTTTCTCCCTCTTTAATTAAAGTTTCACCTTTTCCATACAGATTTATCTCACTATGTTCCTGGATTAATTGCTTAAGATATTTCTCATCTATGGAAGAGAATATTTCATTTTTTTTTAGAGAATTAAAAATGTATTCCTTGTTTACTTCATGATCAATCTCTTTTTTTATATAAATATTTCTTATTGGGAATGGGATTTCAATGTTATTTCTCTTAAATGCATACCAGGTCTTTCTTCTTATTTCATTATTGATTATATCTTTCTTTGAATAGTCGTTTATCCAGAATTTTATATCATATTCAATAGAAAAGTCATTGAAATCACTTACCATTACCATGGGAGCAGGCTTTTTTAGAACTAAATTTATTGATTTTAAAGTCCCTTGAATGGTTTTTATAACAGAATCAGGGCTGTTTTTATAACTAACACCTATTTTTAATCTTAAAGCAATGTTTGAGTTTAAATGTCCAAAATTAAGTACTTCCTTTTTTGATGCAATCTGATTTGGAATAAGAATTAATATATTATCAATAGTTCTTATTTTAATTGATCTCCACCTGAATTGTTCGATTTTACCTTCATATTCTCCAATTTTTATCCAATTTCCAATTTTCAAAGATTCTTCAAAATTTAAAGAAATTCCTGAAAACAGGTCTCCAAGAGTGTCCTGAAGTGCAAAACCAATAACAACTGTTAAGACTGCAGAAGATGCTAAAATTACTGTTATTTTTATATTTAAAAAGTAATTAAATATAAGTAAAATCCCTATAATGTACAGAATAATTGTAACAATATCTTTGATTAATCTTATTCTTGTAATGCCTTCTTTTGTGTAAAGTATAAAATCAAATAAAAAAAACACAATGATCTTTATTGATACATTTAGTATAAAAAGTAAGATTATAAGCCATAGTATAAAAATTAATTTGTCTGAATAAAAAATATTTGAAATAAATTTTATATTTAGAACTGAAATTAGCAAAGTCAGAAATAAAAGAGCAAAAAGTTGAGGAATTAATTTTCTGATTTTATAAAAGTCTTCTCTTCTTTTTGAAATAAAATAAAACAGAATAATAAAAAGTAAAAAGATTATAGGTAAAGAAAATAGCCAATTCATAATTATATTCTATGAAATCGAAAAAAAATATTCAAGTCTATAAACAAATATTTAAGCTTGTGCCCAATTGTTCTATAAAATTGACACAATGGGGATATTGTGTTAATTTTTTATATGAACGATTATCATCTTCATACTAAACTTTGTAAGCATGCTACAGGTGAGATGTATGAGTACATTGAATCAGCGATTGAGAAAGGAATAAAAGAGATCTGTTTTACAGATCATATCCCTTTACCTGATGGGTTTGATTTAAAACACAGAATGAGATTGAAGGATATGGATATTTATCTGAACTGGATTGAATCATGTAAAAAAAAATATAAAGAGATTTCTATTTTAACAGGTATTGAGGCTGATTATATTGAAGGTTATGAGGATTATTTAGAGAGTTTTATTTCTCAATACCCTTTTGATCTTGTAATAATGGCAGTACATTTTGTGAAACAATGGCCTAAGGGGCAATGGGTGTTTTCTTATAATCTTCCTGATAAATCAATAACACAAATCTATAATGATTATTTTGAAGCAGTGTTAAAGGGAATTAATACTGGTTTTTTTGATATTGTAGGTCATCTGGATTTAATAAAAGAGAGTAATTTTTCTATATTAAAGACCAATTCAAATAATATTGATAAGATTATTAATAAAATTTTTGACAGAGGTATGAGTGTTGAAGTTAATACCTCAGGTCTACATAAGCCAATAAATGAAATTTATCCCTCTTTTGATATTCTAAAAAAAGTAATAAAAAAGGGAATTCCAATTTTATTTGGCTCGGATTCCCATTCACCTGAATATGTAGGCTTTAAGTTTAATGAAGTGATAAAGTATTTGTCTGATTTTAATGGAGTAAAATTAGCTACTTATAAAAAACGACATTTAACATTACATACATTAACTCAGACACATATCTAATAAAATCCTGTTCCTTGTGTACTAAAAATACTCAGCTTCAGGGTGACATATTACCATTGCAGTGACTGTTTGCTCTGGAACAAGCTGAAAATTTTCAGTTAAACACACACCAATTTCTTTAGGGCTAAGGAGTTGAAATATCTTTTTTTGGTCCTCTAAATCAGGCCAGATTGAATAACCGGGACTAACACGATTTCCCTGATCATTTATAAGGTGTAATTCCTTTCTTATGATTGCATGTGTTGCTTGTGCAAGGGCTTCAGTCATCTGTACTCCCAATCCATGCATTAACATATAATTTATGTAATTATCCTGTTTGAACTGCTTATTTTCTTCAACAGAAAGCTTATTTCCACAAGTTGCAAGAAAAAAAGGTACAACATCATTATTGTCTCTAAAATATTGGGCAAGAGAGAATATTTTATTTTCTTTTTTAAATTTTTTGAAAGGGAATTCAAAGAGAATTTCTCTATTATTATGAAATACAATAAGTTTCTTATTTTCTCTTCTTTTACATTTAAAATATCCATATACAACCTTTAAATCAAAAGTATCTTCTTTAATGAGCTTATTAATTGTTGTGTTAAATAGCTCTTCAGCAGATTCAAGATCTTTCATTTGCCAGCGAACTTTGTAGAGAACTTTTTTGTTGAGATAGGGTAATATTCTATTTGTTTCAAATCTCAGGATTTTTTTGCCTATAAATGGTGGATTTAAAAGAGGGTGTTTATATTCTATTGTTTTTATTTTGTTTTTGCTTGAATTTAATACCCTATTTTGTGTTGATTTATACTCTTCTTTTTCTCCTTCTATTATTCTTAATGCATCAAAAGCCTCAGCTGCATAATAGACTTTTCCTTTATAAACAGGTTTTAATTCGGAATTTACAAAATTTTTTGTAAGAGCAGCGCCTCCGCAAATAACTGGAATTTTAATATTATATTCGTTGAATCTAATAAGCAGTTCCTTCATTTCAAAAGTTGATTTCACCAGAAGTCCACTTAAGCCTATGTATTCCGGTTTATTCGCATTTATTCCAGAAATAATTTCTTCTACAGTTTTATTAATGCCAATATTAAAAACATCATATCCATTGTTGCTAAGTATGATATCAACAAGGTTTTTCCCTATATCATGCACATCACCTTTTACTGTAGCAAGAAGAATACTGCCTTTATGTTTCACATTTTCTTTATCAAAATATGGGGATAAATGATCCACACATGTTTTAATTATTTCAGCCGATTTTAGTACAAAGGGAAGCTGCATCTTTCCTGATTTAAAGAGCCCACCTACTTGTTTCATTCCATCAAGTAGATAATTATTGATTATTTCTAGAGCTGAATATTTTCTTAAAGCAAGATTTAATATTTTATCAATTCCTTTTTTACGGCCTTCAATTATTGATCTTTTAAGTTGTTCTTCAATAGTAATTGAAGAAAGCTTTTTTATGGATTTTTGGTCTTTATCTTTTTTCGTATAGTATTTAATAATACTATGTAAAGGATCATAGGAATCTGATCTTCTGTTAAAGATAAGGTCTTCAGCAAGTTTTGTTTCTTTTTTTGATATGAGGTTTAGAGGTATTATTTTACCTGCATGGAAAATTGCTGCATCTAATCCATATTTATTTGCATGAAACAGGAAAATAGAATTAATGATCTTTCTTGCCTTTTGCATAATTCCATACGATATATTACTTACACCGAGAATTGTGTATGAGTCAGGTATTTGTTTTTTTATTAATCTTAATGCTTCAAGGGTCTCAATACCTGCATTATAGAGTGTTTTGTCACCTGAAGCAAGTGTAAATGTGAGTGGATCAAAAAATAGATCTTGAGGTTTAATTCCTCTTGATAGAGCAAGTTTATAGATTCTTTTTGCCACTTCAAGTTTCTTTTTTCTTGTTTTTGCCATACCATTCTCATCAATAGTAAGGCATATTAGAGCAGCTCCAAAATCCTTTGCCAGGTCAAGTATCTTTATTGCTTTTTCCCCTCCATCTTCAAGATTGATTGAATTAATAACAGCTCTACCTGCATAATGTTTTAACCCAGCTTCTAAAGCTTCAAAATTAGTACTATCAAGTTCAAGAGGGATATAAAGCTCTTTATTTATTATTTTTACTAATGTTGTCATATCATTGGGCTCATTTCTACCAGCATAAGCAATGCAGAGGTCAAGAATGTGAGCTCCTTCTTTTTGCTGTTCTTTTGCAATCTCGATCATTGTATCAATATCATTGTTAAGTAAGGCTTCTCTAAATTTTTTACTTCCATTTGAGTTGGTTCGCTCTCCTACTATGATTGGTTTTGGGTCTACGTCAAACTCTTGTATTTTATATAATGATGTGGCACAAGCTTTGTAATCTATTTTTCTCTTTTTTACAGGGAGATTTTTAATTTTTTCAACAACTGCTTTTAAATGATCGGGAGTTGTTCCACAGCATCCTCCTACAAGACGAACTCCATAATCTTTTACAAATATACTTATATGATGTGAAAACTCTTCAGGGCTTAGATCATAGGTGTAATTCCCATTCTTTAGTTTGGGAAGTCCAGCATTCGGGAGAACTGAGATGTAAAAAGGGGAATATTTAAAAAATTTTCGCACAGGTTCATACATATGTTTAGGCCCTGTGCCGCAATTTACTCCAAGAGCAAAAAGATCAAATGGAATAAATGTTGATATTGCGGTCTTTATATCTGTACCTAAAAGCATTTTATTATTTTCAAACGTAAATTGTACAATGATCGGGATATTTTTGCTTCTTTCTTTTAGAGCTCTCTTCACACCGTGAATAGTAGATTTTATTTGTAACATATCCTGTGATGTTTCAATCTGGAAAAGGTCAATTCCACCATCAATAAGTCCAAGAGCCTGATTAAAATATGAATCTTCAAGAGTATCAAAATCAATGTGTAAAAGGCTTGGTAGTTTAGATCCTGGCCCAATAGAACCAGATACATAGCAAGGTTTTTCATTTGTTGAAAAGTCATAAGCTACAGATTTTGCGAGTTTTGCTGCTTTTAAATTTATTTCATAGGTTAAATGTTCGAGTTTGTGTTCATTGAGCGTGATTTTATTTGCTCCAAAAGTGTTTGTTTCCACAATGTCACAACCAACTTCAAAAAAGGAAGAATGAATGGATTTGATAATATCAGGTCTACTTATCACAAGATATTCTATACAGTTTTTATATCCATGATAATCATCAATATTAAGGTTATAATTCATTATATTTGTACCCATTGCTCCATCAATTATCAGCACCTTTTCTTTTATAAGTAATTGAATGTCAGGTTTTTTATAGTTTAACATTGATTTATTATCTATTACCAATTAGGTCCAGAAAGCATTTCAAGTAAAGCTTTAGTGGATTTCCCCTTACCCATTGTAAACACATGAATACCGGGCACTCTATATTCAATAAGTTTATTAGCAAGGTTTGCCATATATAGTGTCCCATTTTTAAATGCCTGTTCTTTTGTTCTTGCGTTTTCGATTAAGCCTACAAGTTTTTTAGGAATGTTAACATAAAAAGTTTTTGGAATATTTGAAAGTAGTTTTTTATTTGTAATGGGTTTTATTCCTGGAATAATCGGTACTTTAATTCCAATATCTCGTGCTTTTTCTACAAAATTTTTGAATACTTTAAAATCAAAAAACATTTGAGTAACAATATATTCAGCTCCCATTTCAACCTTTTTTTTAAGAGATAAAAGATCTTTATCAATGTTTGGAGATTCAAAGTGTTTTTCTGGGTATGCAGCAGCGCCAATACAGAAATCTGTACAAAAAGGATTGTCAAGCTCATCAATATAAATTCCCTTGTTCATTTTGGCTATCTGATTAATAAGCTGAAATGCATAAGAATGTCCGTCTTTTTCAGAAATGAAATTCCTTTGCCCAGGAGCAGGATCGCCTCTTAGAGCAAGTATATTTTTTATATCAAGATAATGTAGATCTATTAATGCATCTTCTGTTTCATATTTGTCAAATCCTCCACATATTAAATGTGAGACTGTCTCAATATGGAATTTATTTTTAATAGCTGAGCAAATTCCAACTGTCCCGGGTTTTTTTCTTTTAGGTCTTCTTATGATAGTCCCTTTTTTTTCCTCATAAACTACATGTGGCTGATGATAGGTAACGTTTATGAATTCAGGATCAAATGGCAGTAAATTGTCAATATTCCTGAAAATTTCATCAATACTTTCTCCTCTATCAGGTGGTGTTATTTCTAAAGAAAGTGTAATCTTTTTATTTTTATTTAGTTTATCAATAATTTTAGCCATAATTCATAATTACCCATTTTTTTTTTAATTATAATGTTGGAATACTGATTATAACATATAAATATGAGATTTAAAATAAGAGCTCAACCAAAATCCACCACCTAAATTTGGATATTTCCCCAAAATCAAGATCAAGCAGGC
>JAUXFB010000284.1 GCA_030620255.1 Candidatus Aminicenantota bacterium
AAAAAGGAGAGAAAAAAAAGAGTTAAATCTGAAACAACCTGAACCAGAAAAAAAAAAAAAGAAAGAAAAAACCCATGATTTGAAGAAGCAAAAAACTGAAGAACTAAATCTTCCTAAAATCATTAAAATTTCAGATTTAGTTACTTTAAAAGAGTTTTGTGAAAAATTAAATATAAAGTTAAAGCATGTTGAGGAAAAGATAAAATGCCTTAAAAAAGAATATTTATCCAATGATATAGTTGATGTTGAGGATGTTAAAGAAATATGTAAACAGTTTAATGTTAAGGTTGAAATAACCTCTTACGAAGATTATATATTTTTCAGTCAGATTGAGAAAAATAAATCCAAATCTTTAAAGAGGTCTCCTGTTGTTACAGTAATGGGACATGTTGATCATGGTAAAACAACATTACTTGATTCGTTGAGAAAGACAAGAGTTGCAGATAGAGAAGCGGGTGGAATCACCCAGAAAATAGGTGCTTACAAATTAAGTATAAATGGAGATGATATAATATTTATAGATACACCAGGCCATGAAGCATTTACAAACTTGCGGATGCGTGGAGCAGAAATCACTGATATTGTTGTGCTTGTTGTTGCAGCAAATGATGGAGTAAAACCCCAAACTATTGAAGCGATAAATCATGCATCTGCTGCAGGAGTACCTATAATTGTTGCAATTAATAAAATTGACATGGATAGTGCTGATTCTGATAAGGTAAAACAGGAATTAAGTCAACATAATGTTCTGGTTGAAGATTGGGGTGGAGATGTGGTGTGCGTTGAGATTTCTGCAAAATTTGATAAAAACCTTGATTCTTTACTTGAGATGATAATTATTGTAGCAGAAATGCAAGAATTAAAATCATATAAGGATGTTCCAGCAAGAGGTTCTGTGATTGAATCCCGTCTTGACACAAATTTTGGGCCAATGGGCAGTGTTTTGATTCAGGATGGTAGGATAAAAACAGGAGATTGTTTTATTTGTGGAAATTCTATAGGAAAAATAAAATGCATATTTGATGATAGAGGACAAGCAATAAATTATGCAGAAGCTCCAATACCTGTTGAAATAATGGGGTTTGAAGACATTCCTGATTCTGGTGATAGGTTCCAGATTATTGATGACATTGAAAAAGCAAAAAAAGTAATAGATTTGAGAAAATTAAGACAGAAAGAAGCTAGAAAAGATGAGATCTTTGCAGAGAAAAAGTTAAGTTTACAAAATCTTTTTAAAAAAATGAAAGATAAGAAGATAAAATCTTTCCCTATTATAATAAAAACAGATAATTTCGGTTCAGGAGAGGTTATTGAAGAAGTTTTATTGAAACAAAGCATAGAAAATTTAAAGGTTGTTATTGTACACAAGAGTATAGGCAATATTTCTGAAAGCGATATACTGCTCGCGTCAACATCTGGATCAATTATTATTGGATTTAATGTAAAAGCCTCACAACGAATATTAATGCTTGCAAAAAGAGAAAAAATTGAAATCAAATTATATAATGTTATATATCATTTAATTGAAGATATTGAAAAATCTATAAAAGGAGAAATGGAACCAGAGTATATTGAGTCTGAGATTGGTAAAGTTGAAGTTATTCAGAGATTTAAAATTTCAAAATTGGGTATTATTGCAGGATGTCTGGTTAAGGAAGGAAAAGTAACAAATAAATCTAAACTCAAGGTAATGCGGGGTAATGATCTTGTTTTTGAAGGTGAAATAGAGAGTCTTAGAAGAATTAAAGATGAGGTAACAGAGGTTAATGCTGGGACTGAATGTGGTATAAGAATAAAAAATTTTAATGCAATAGAAATAAATGATATTCTTGAAGTATATGAGATGCTTAAAAAAGAATGATAGTTGGTGTTATGGTTCTGGATTTGTTTTTTGAAAAAACACATAGTTTGAAAGAAAAAAGGCATATACTCTCAAGTTTAAAGGGAAAACTTTGTAATAGATTTAACATCTCTTTAATTGAGAGTGATTATCAGGATTTGTGGCAGAAAACTCAGATTGCAGTTTCAATAGTCTCAAATTCTAAAATGATGTGTGATAAAATTTTTAATCAAATAGAAGATTTTATCTTCTCAAATTATTCTATTCAATTAATAAATTTAAAAAAAGAGTATTTTTAAATGTCATTTAGGATTGAAAGGTTTTCAAGCACTTTGAAGCATTGTATTGGGGATATATTGCTTAATGAAATTAATAATCCGAAATTGAAGCTTATTACGATTCTAGAAGTTAATGTGAGTAAAGATTTAAAAAAAGCTAAAATTTATGTTTCATCAACAAATACTGATTGTGATGATTTTTTAATTCATTTAAACAATGCAAAAGGTTTAATAAAAAAATTACTTGCAAAAAAAATGTATTTAAAATATGTGCCTGAGATTACTTTTATAAGTGGTCCTTTTTTAGATATAGAACATAAAATCAGGAATTAATGTAAAAAAGATGAAAAAGAAAATTGCTGATTTAATAAAAAAATCAAACAAAATTGCAATTACTTCCCATATACGCCCGGATGCAGATTGCTTGGGAAGTGGACTTGCTCTATATTTAATGTTAACTCAATTGGGAAAAGAGGTTTATTTTTGTAATACTGAAAGACCGCCTTTCCCATTAACTCAATTACCATGTTTTGATATTATAGAATTCAGACAGGTATATCCTGAATCATTTGATATATTTGTGTTAATAGAGGGGGAAACCGAAGCCAGAACAGGTCAGAGGAATATTGATAAATATTTTACAGTAAATATCGACCATCATGCAACAAATTCAGAGCGTGCAAATTTGAACTGGGTTGTTCCAGAAGCTTCAGCTGTGGGAGAATTGATATATGAATTGGGTGTTGAATTAAACATTGAATTTACAAGAGATATTGGATATAACCTATATGCTGCTATCTGTTCTGATACTGGATCATTTAAATATTCCAATACTACTTCAAAGTCATTGTACATTGCTTCAGAAC
>JAUXFB010000168.1 GCA_030620255.1 Candidatus Aminicenantota bacterium
ATTCTGCATCAAAGCATGCTTCTCAGAGTTTTACAGATGCATTAAGAGAGGAAAACAGGAAAACAGGAATTGTTATTTCTTCTTTTGCACCAGGTGGAATTGCTACGGAAATGATTACTAAATCAGGACTTGACGAAAAAATAAGTAAAGATAGTATATTTAATATGAAGCCGGATAAAGTCGCAAAAAAAGCTATAAAGGCTTTTAAAAGAGGAAAGCCTGTGTCAGTTCCAGGATTTATGAACAAATTAACTCTCTTTTTTGTACGTATTTTTCCAAGAAAATGGGTTATACGAATATCTGGATTGTTTTATGCTCCCCCTGAAAAATAATAATATTTAATTCTGATTGGGTATATAGCTTTTAGGTTGAGGTAATTGATTTAATTGCAAGCCCATTTCCTTTGCGATTCCCTTTAATTTAGTATGAATTTGTTTTATGTTTTCAGGTCCCATTCTTAAGAGATGTTTTTGTGCAGCATTTAGTTTTTCTAAATTTTGGTCAACAAAAGAAAAAGAAATTATCTTCTTTCTAAGATATATATTGCCATATACAACCGGAGTGTTCATTAATATTGAAAATGCTTCAAACAGAGGTTCTTCAAATTTTTCCTCAGGATATCCCAGCTCTTTATAAGCTTCATCTATAAGAGGTTTTAATTGTTTGAAGCGTAATACAAGGGTTTTTGTGTTAATAGAGGTAAATACATTAGAATAAATATTGTATCTTTTATAACAAAGAGGATCTATTTTTATTTCCCCGCTTTCAAATATAACTTCAAATTTATTAGAAGGTTTTAGAAACTCAAGATGATGTGTAGGAGTGGTGCCTTTTGAAATATTATCAACTATAACTACAAATTTTCTTATAAGATCTTTGCTTTTCAGCCATTTTGTAAATTCAAATTCAGATGAACAGTTTTTGAGGAGTTCACGTATTTTTTCATCACTATTGTTAAGGTTAATGTCAAGAAGAGGCTCTATTTCTGTTTTTTCATCTTTTTTAATTACCTCTTTTTTTATGGCTGTTTGAGTTTGATTTTCTTTTGATAATGGATGAAGTTCATCTGATTTTTGATTGTTACGGAACAATAAGAAATATATGAAGATTAATATAAGGATTGTTGCGAGAATAATACTTCCTATAATAATTTTTTTGTATGTTTCGATTTTCTACCTCCTTTGAATAATATTATCATAAATTACAGTTTTTACAATATCAATAATAAAAACTATTTATGATGTTTAAAGTTTTATTTTTGGATATTTCTGCAAGAGAATAGGTATTTAAAAGAGGACTTATCAGAAGAAGTGCATTTCTTTTTTTTAAGATCTAATATCCAGATAGTTGCTGATTTTGATGAAACTTTATCTCCTGTCCATATTTGAATAGAGGATAAAGGCTTATTTGAAAAATATTCAAAATCTATTGTTAAAATTGATAAAGCCTCTTCTAGTGTAGGAACCCTCCAGTTAAATAATCCTGCATAACCTCTTGTAGTCCACCATTCTGCTTTATAATAATCCATTTGAGTTTCCCAGAGGTGCCACATCAGTCCAGTAGAGTAATCAATAATTATCTTTTCATTTCTAATTTTTCTCTTTTCAAAACGGTTTTTTAAATTAGCTAAAAGCAGTTCTATTTTCTTTATATCTTTTTCCTCAAACTCCATATGTCCGAAACGTAACTGTATTCTCTGGTGTTGGCGTGTCTTGGAACGTATCAAATTTAATTCCTCTTTAATTTTTTCCTTGTTTAGCTTTTCAATATTTGACTTTGCTTTAAATTTAAATTTTCCTGAAGGGTATTTATTTAAATATTTATTATAGGATTCAATAGTATTATAGGATTCAGCTTTTTTAAAATCTACATCCTCTATAATTATGGATTGTTTTATTTTTTGATTTTCAATCTTATTCTTTTTCTCCAGAGATTTTATACTATTCTGTATGTTTTTTTTTCTCTTTAACATATTGTCAGGCGGAGTTATCTTTTCTGCAAGGATCATTTGAAGCTTTGCATTGTGAACATCTCCATTCTTTATATAGTTTTCAGCTTTTTTGAAAAAAGTTTTTAGATTTATTGTTTCAAGTTCTCTGATATCAACTCTTTTTTTATTTTTAAAAGGTTTTGATTGGATTTCTATATTTTTGGACTCCTCTTTAGGAGACTTAGCATTGGATTCTATAAGATCCTGTTTGTTATTTTTAATTAAAACAAAATAAGCTCCAACTGCAACTACTGTCAATATAATTATTAAAAAAGGAAGTCTGGATGTTCTTTTTTTTATAAGAGGTTTATCAAAGGAGATTTGGGTAATAGGTTTGATTTCTGGAATATGTTCATGGGGAGTGACGATATCCATTCTTTCTTCTCCCATTGTTTCTTCCTCTTTAATATTTTCATAACCGTTTTTTTTAATAGATTCCAGTTGCTCCTGAATTGAGTCAATTTCTATTGGCTCTATATGATCTCGATTTAGAATTTCCTCTATATTTACCTTTTTACCATCTACAAACATAACTGCTTCATTTGATTCTTTATTCTCGGATTTTTCCTTGGATATGCTATTCTGTTGATCGGGTTTTTCTTCAACTTCAAGGGAATTTGGCTCAAAATCTTCTGAAATAACCTCTTTTTTCAAATCTTTATTACCATCTTCTTGCAAATGATGGGTATTCTCAAGAATCAAAACATCAGTTTTTTTTTGTTCAAGAGAAGCTGAGGCAGATTCTTCTATTTCAATTGAAAGAAAATCTTCATCCTGTATAAATTCCTTATTTTTATTAATGTCACTATTTTGAGCTGCTTTTGGTTCCAGGTCTTCAAAAATGAGATTTTCCAAATCCTGAAAACCACTCTTTTTTTCTGTTGATGATTTTTCTGATGATAATTCGGATTCTTCTGGCAGTGCGAGTAATTCATCCAGAACCAGGATATCTTCTCCTTTTATTTCATCATCTGGCGGAGTTTTTACCATAAATTTATCAAGCGGTTCTTCTGTGCTTTCAAGTTTTATTTTCTGTTGTTCTTTTAAATTTGATTTATCTTCTGGCAATTCAGAAAATTGACTGGCAAAAGCTTTATCAATCTGTTCTCCTGTACTTTCAAAAATATTTTCAGATGATTTATCCTTATCATTTTTTTTTATTTTATTGTTTGAATTTTTGTCCAGATTGTTATCAGAAGAATAAATGTCTTTTTTATCCTTTCCCATGATATTATTTTATATAATTTAGAAAAATATGTCAATAAATTGTAAGAGTCCAGAACATACTTTCTATTTACTTGATTTTGGAATGTTCATTATTTTTATCTGTATGTTTTCTAAAGTTTTTACTGCATTTAATTTTTCCCATGAAGACTCAATTTGAAGCCTTTCAGGTTCTCTTAAAATATTAGAGAATAGGGTTAGTACAAAAAAAATAAATAAAAAAATTATAGCAATCTTTTTTCTCATTCTTTATTCCTTTCTTTATATTAAATATAACTTATACTAAAAAAATCTCATTTTTTTTCAACTTCTTTGCAAAAAAAAACAGATAATGTTGGAGAAATTGACCTGTACTATTTTTTTTTCTCCAAAATTGATTTAATTTTCTTCCAGTAATTTATCCTTTCTTTAATTTTTTTCTCAAACCCCATTTCATTTGGAATAAAAAAGTTTCTTTCTTTAACCTCATTTGGAAGAGTCTTCATTGCTGTGGTTTTCTCTTTAAAATCATGTGCATATAAATAATTTTTGCCAGCTCCCTTTTTGGAAGCAATAAAATTTGATGGATTGATTATATGGATTGGAACTGAAACATTTCTATACTTATCAATAATCTTTTTCATTCTTTTTTCTGTTATGTAAAGAGAATTACTCTTTGGAGCAGAAGCTAAATAGATTGCTGCTTGTAAAAGGAATAGATCTCCTTCAGGCGAACCTAAATATTCATATGCATTTTTTGTGTTCAAACATAATTTTAAGGCTTCAGGGTCTGCAAATCCAATATCTTCTACTGAAATTCTTATCATTCTTCTTATTATAAAAAGGGGATCTTCTCCTCCTTCAATCATTTTGTATAACCAGAATAGAGTTGAATCAATATCGGAATTTCTTACACTTTTATGAAAAGCTGATATAAGTTGATATCTATCATCCCCTGTTCTGTCATAAGCAGTTATCTTATTTTGTATTATATCCTGGATAAATTTTTTATCTATTTTTTTATTAGCATCATACACATTAAAAATAATCTCAACTAAATTCAACAATCTTCTTGCGTCTCCATTACTGTAATTTATTATAATGTTTTTTATATCTTCGCATAGATTTATTTTAACCCCTGTTTTTCTATCTATTAATTTGATTGATTTGCTCAGGATGTTTTTTAAATCTTTTGTTTTTAATGGGAAAAATTCTAAAATTTTCATTCTTGAAAGTAGTGCTCTGTTTATTTTATAAGCCGGGTTTTCAATTGTGGTTCCAATAAGTATAATGTCTCCTCTCTCAACATAAGGTAAAAATGCATCTTGAGTATGTTTGTTAAAATGGTGTATTTCATCCACAAAAATAACCAGAGGCTTGCCCTGTATCTTTTCGTCCAGATCCTTTTCCTGCGCCCGTACCGGC
>JAUXFB010000250.1 GCA_030620255.1 Candidatus Aminicenantota bacterium
GATCTTATTTTCCCCTAAAAAAATAAATTATTTTATGAATTTATTCGATCCATTTAATATCTCATTATACTTTTTTTGTAAATTTCAGAAATGATTTTATCTTTTTTTTTAATTAATTTTTTGTTGATTGGGGAAAAGCCTTTATTTACTGAATCTTTGTCTAAAATTCCCATATATTTTCCTAAAAAATCTGCGGTTAAGGTTTTTGCATTGTAAAAAGACCAGTATATTTTTTTTCTTAAAGGGATCTTTAGTTTAAAAAAGGCTATAAAAGTTCTTTGAATAATCCTTATTAATATTGCTTTTAAAACACCGAGTTTCCTTCTTATGTAGTATATTTCAAATTCATCTATGCTTAAATATTGATCAATGCACATTCTTTTCATTAAATAGCTGAAACTTACTTTATGCCAATGATAAAATTTAGCTTTTTTAGATATTGCAATACTTTGATTGTTGAGTATCATCTTTTTTGCAAATAACATGTCTTCACCATAAGGCACATCAGGAAATTTTAAATTTAGTAACATTTCTCTATCAATACAGGAAGAACAATTATCAAAGTTACACAATCTTCTTCTTAATTCCGGAGGAAACTTGTTCCAGCAAAATTTTGAAATAGGTTCTGTTATATCATCAAAATCTTTATACCATCCATTATGTAAATAAGCATCAACAGGATCGCAATTCTTGCTGTTTATCTGACATACTCCATATGAAGCAAGAGCCTGGTTTTCCAGAACTGGTTTTGTTAATTCTAAAAGAAAGCTCTCTCCAATGGGAATAATATCATCTGTAAAAAAAACAAGGTATTTTCCTTTTGCAATTTCTGCTGCTTTCATTCTTGTTCTGCTATGACTGAATTCTCCTTCAGGCACATTTATAATCTTTTTGTTTTTGAATTTACTCTTTTTTAGATAATCAACTGTACTGTCTTTTGAGCTGTTATCCATAAAAATGACCTCATATTCATGATCAAATTTCTGATTTAATAGAGAATCAACCAGTCTTTCAATAACTCCTATTGAATCTTTTGTAAGTATAACAATAGAAAATAGGATTTTCATGTTTTCGCCTTATATAGAAATGTAATCTTTTAAAATTTTATAAAAAAAGGATTTTACCTTTATATCAAATACCTCTCTTGTAAAGAGTTTGCTCTTTTTATATGAATTTATACTCATATTTTTGATAATATCTTGATTTGTAATAAGCTTAATTGAATATATGATCAATTCAGATATTGATTTAACTCTGAAGCCGGAAATATCATGATCAACAATCTCTCTTTGACCTCCTCCATCAAATACTATTGGAACAAGTTTATTCTGCATGGCTTCAACAATAGTCATACCAAAATGTTCAATCAGTGAGGGATCTGCTTGATCAAGACCGCAAAGATGCCAGAAAATCTTTGATTTATTGTATAAACATTTTAATTCATTTACTGATATGTTAATTTTTATTTCAATGTTTGTTGTTTTTTTGGATTTAATAAAGTCTTGAATCTTTTGTAAGTATTGATTGTCTTTTTGACTCCCTCCTGCTAAAATAAGTTTCCAATTTTTTAATATTTCAGGATATCTTTTATTTAATTTTATAAAAGCTCTTACCATTTCCATCTGTTTTTTACTTCCACTTATTTCAAAGCGTGCAACTGACAGGATAATATTTTCTTTATTAGTTTTATCAAATGATGTTTCCATATCAACAGGAGGGTAAATATGCTTGTTAGGTTGAAATTTCCATTTCTTTTTTATCCACTCTGCAGTGTACTTACTATTAAAGATTACATATGAGTATTTATCAGCATAAAAATAACTGGTGGCCCTTCTTTCAGGAAAATGACATATTATCATTGAGATGTTTGATAGGGGATAAACCATCTCATTCATACTGTTATTAATAAAAATATCATAATTCCCTGTTTCCTTACTTATTATATGAAATGGGTTCTCAACTCTCTTTGAAATCATTCCAGGGTCAATATGTGATAAGGTTTTTTCAAAAAACGGAATTTTTATGATTTTTATTTTACAATCCGAGAGATCTAAATCGTACCATTTTAAAATGTTCTGGATACTAATTTCTCTATTAGAGATCAAAGTAATGTCAAAATCTTTCTGAAGAGCATTTGCAACAGTAAGACCATATTTCTGACCCCCACCTATAATATGAAAAGTGTGATCATAAATGGCAATACATGGTTTTCTTATCTTTAAAGCAGCTTCAGTTCTCAAAATAGCATTAAATGCTCTTTGAATTCCTGATTTTTCAGCCATTTTATGTATATCTTTTTTAAATTCTAAGAGTTCTTTGGAAGGATTGTTTATTATATTTTTTATTATTTCTCTCTGTTTATCATTAATATTTATTTCCATTCAGTCCTTGTCATGAGCTATTACTCTTTTTTTTATCCAAAATTGATCCAATTTTTTCAAGCATTATATCCTGGTCTTGTTCGCACTCTTTTATCTTTTTTTCAATATCTTTTAATTTCTCTTCGCTTTTTTTGAAACGAATAAAAGATGCAAGATGAAAAGCAACCAGTTGTTCATTAAATTTTCTCTGTTTTTCTAAGATTGTATTTGTATAAATATTTGATAATTTCATAAATAATCTTTTTACAAAAATAATTGGTTTACCAAGTATTTTCCTATGTGAAGATATTGATTGTTTGTCAGGCCTTGGGTCAATATCTTCATTCAAAAATGATAGCCGGTTTCCCATCTCATTATCAAGCTCTTTTTCAGATAATTCCCATAAGTTAATTTCAAAATCTCTGTTAATATCCTCTTTTATAAGTTCTTTGATATCATTGATTTCTTTTTTTTTATTATAAATTTCCTGTTTTATATCATTTATTTCATCTTTTATCTTTTTTTCCATTATAAAATCTCAGAGAGATATATATCATTTTTCTATTATTTTAACAAGTATAAAAAATGGGAAACTATTTTAGTCTAATTGTCCTTGAAGTAGCATTATTCCCGAAAGGGCATTATTGTAACGCTCTCTATATTTTAAAAAGATTTCAATATCTTTTCTTGTGTAATAGGGCTTGTCTTTGAGTTCTTTTTTAAGGTTTTCAATACCTTCTTTTGCAGTTTGTTGTGCAACTTCAGCCATTTTCTTCATACCCTCTTTCTGTTGTGATGTTAGATAAGTTTCTTTAGTTAGATCTCTTAAATCTGCAGTTTTGAGGCTTGCTTCAATGCTCATAAGTAATTTATATAAAAAGTCAACCTTAGGTGCACGTTTAGCAATTTCAACAGCTTCTTCTAAGTTTTCAAAACCAGCTTCTTTTACAATTGATTCTATTTGCTCTTTAGTTGGACGTGCAGCATC
>JAUXFB010000322.1 GCA_030620255.1 Candidatus Aminicenantota bacterium
AAAACCGAAACTGGTTTTAAAGGGAAAATTTATTTCAATATAATTCAAAATGCTGCCGGGACTCCACTAAGTATTAAAGTTGATATTACAAATTATTATAATGAAATAATATTACTTCCTACAGAAAAGAAAAAAATCTTTCATTCTTATTCAGATGAACTTAATGCTGAAATAGAAGTATATTCCCTTGAGGAAATATTTACCGAAAAGATCCGAGCATTGGTTCAAAGAACACGAGTAAGAGATTTGTATGATGTAGGAATGCTTTATGATTTAATCAACAAAGATAAAGTATTGCAGATTCTTGAAGAAAAATTTGACTTCAAGGAAGTTATCCTGGATATATCTTCTTTAACAAAAAGAAAAGATGATTTCTCAAGTGTTTGGGATGCATCTTTAAACCATCAATTTAAAATAATACCTGATTTTGAAATATTTTTTAATAAAGTAATAAAAATTATAAGTGAAATTAAAAAATAATTTTTTTACTCTCTACTGGCGAGTTAATAAGGTAAGTATAAACTCTTAAAGTGTGACAAAGGACGTCCTCTGATGCATATTCCATAATTATCTCAAAGGAATAATAAGGAAAGAGGGATAAATGAATTTAAAAAGATTTTTTACAGAAACTACAGAACACTCTATTATAAAAACTAAAATTGTATCTAAGTACTTCTGGGTATGGGCCAAGGTTATTATTCCTAGCACTAAGAAGAGATCGAACAAAATTGCCTATATTGATTTATTTGCTGGTCCAGGAAGATACGAGGATGGTACTAAATCAACTCCATTATTAATTTTGGAGCAGGCCATAGCAGATCATAATTTAAGGGATATGCTAGTAACGATATTTAATGATAAAAACAATAATTATATTAATTCTTTGAAAGAAGAAATTGATAAATTACCAGACATAGAAAAACTAAAGCATAAACCCCAAGTTATCAAACATCAGATCGGCAGCGGTGAATTACTAAAAATATTTGAAAACAGTAATATAATACCAACCCTTTTATTTGTTGATCCATGGGGTTATAAGGGATTATCATTACGATTGATCAGTTCAGTTCTTAAGGATTGGGGATGTGAATGTATAATCTTTTTTAACTATAATCGTATTAATATGGGCTTGAGTAATCCAGTAGTGGAAGGGCATATGAAAGCAATTTTCGAGGAGCGTACCGAAGAACTAAAAAATAAATTGGTTGACCTTTCTTCTAAAGAAAGAGAATTAACAATTACTGAAGAAATTTTCGAAGCATTGCAAGAGATGGGCGGTGAATTTGTTTTGCCATTTTGCTTTAAAAATGCCAGTGGAAAACGCACGAAACATTACCTCATTTTCGTAAGCAAACATTTTAAAGGATATGAGATTATGAAAGGAATAATGGCCAAAGAAAGCTCTAATATCGCTCAAGGTGTTCCTTTTTTTGAATATTGTCCAGCTGATAATAAACAACCACTATTATTTGCATTGAATCGGCCTCTTGACGAGTTAGGTGGTATGCTACTGAATGAATATGCTGGAAAAAAGCTTACAATGTATGATCTTTATAGAGAGCATAGTGTAGGAAAAAGGTATATAAAGAAAAATTATAAATATATTTTACTTCAGCTGGAGGCAGAAAAAAAGATAAAAACCATTCCTCCTCAACATAAAAGGCGCATTAATACTTTTGGAGATAAAGTGCTTATAAATTTTCCTAAAAGGAGTTAAATATGGGATTTAAAACTAATATTGAGTGGACCGAATCAACATGGAATCCAGCAACAGGTTGTACAAAAATTAGTATAGGTTGTGAAAATTGCTATGCCGAAAGGATGGCAATAAGGCTAAAGGCAATGGGACAAGAAAATTATAAAAATGGATTTAAGCCAACCATACATGAACATGTTTTGGAACTACCTTATAAATGGAAAAAACCTCAAACAATTTTTGTGAACTCTATGAGCGATCTTTTTCACAGAGATATACCAACTGATTTTATTTTAAAAACATTCATGGTAATGGAAAAAGCAAACTGGCATAGGTTTCAGATTCTTACAAAACGATCTACCAGACTACGAGAATTATCCCATAGACTACATTGGGCTCCAAATATTTGGATGGGAGTTACAGTTGAAAATAAGGAGTATATATCTAGGATTGATGACTTGCGCCATTCTGGAGCAAATGTCAAATTTTTATCTTTAGAACCTTTACTGGGTCCATTATCCAATCTTAATTTGGAAGGAATTGATTGGGTTATTGTTGGGGGTGAATCTGGACCTGGTGCAAGACCAATGAAAAAATCTTGGGTTACAGACATAAGAGATCAATGCCTTAAAACCGGAACGGCTTTCTTTTTTAAGCAATGGGGTGGCACAAATAAGAAAAAAAATGGTCGTATACTTGATGGTCATACTTGGGGTCAGGTGCCAGAAACAGAAAAAGTTCTGGTATGAAAGATAAGTGAAAAGAACAGCCATGATGATGATAGGAAATACGACAGGGGATGATCTTTTGTTTCACTCCCATCATGTTTTAAAAAAATACAATATGACAAATGTTGAGACCGGACACTAGA
>JAUXFB010000134.1 GCA_030620255.1 Candidatus Aminicenantota bacterium
ATCTCTGGTCAAACTGAGCTTTGTTCCACATTTACACATCCAACCTTTTATTCTTGCTGGATTTCCAACAACCAAAGCATAATCAGGAACATCTTTTGTTACAACAGCTCCTGCTGCTACAAATGCATATTCTCCAATCACATGTCCACAAATTATCGTTGAATTAGCTCCTAATGAGGCACTCTTTTTTACAAGAGTTTTTATATAAAATTCAGAACCACGTTGAGGAAATTCAGATCGAGGGTTTAAAATATTAGTAAAAACCATTGATGGACCACAGAACACGTAATCTTCAATCTCTACTCCTTCATATACTGAAACATTATTCTGAATTTTTACACTATTGCCAATAACTACATTATTTCCAACATTAACATTCTGTCCAATGGAGCAGTTCCTTCCAATTTTTGTGCCCCCCTGAATATGAGAAAAATGCCAGATCTTGGTTCCTTCTCCAATATCAACATTTTCATCCACATAACTACTTTCATGAACAAAAAACTTTTTTTCTTTCATTACATGCTCCCTCTTTATCTCTTATACGCTATACTACCTTTTTCGAACTTTCTCTTTAATTCTCTTTATATGACCTCTGCCCAGACCTTTAACCTCACAGCCCAGTTCAATATATCTTCGAATTTTCTCATCATCAAGAATACCAAAACAATCTATAACAGCCACTGGTTTACCTATCTTTTCAAGGATATAATCCGGATCTAGATCAAGATATTCTTTATGTCTTACAGCAAATACAAGAACATCAATATCATACATAGCTTTTTCCAAATCTTTTTCAATATTCAAGTTCTTAAGTTTCTTCTGATTTCTAAAAAATAGATGTTTGCTATGATTTGGATAAACTTCCTGATTTTTAAATTCCCACCATATATCCACATAAGGATCATGGACTCTGATCTCTGCCCCCATTTCAGACAACTTTCTTATCAATATTTCAGAACCACTATATCTTGTATCACCCACGTCCTCTCTATAAGATGCGCCTAAAATCAAAACCTCAGCACTTGCAATTGGGAAACCCATATTACGCAATGCATCACGAACCAATTGAGCTGCATGAAGTGAGCGAGTATCATTTATATCAATAGCAGCAGGTGTTACTTTAAATATATTATCTTCAAAACCAAGTATGTGCTTATATGCCCATATACCAAGCCCACCATCTTTAGGAAGGCAATAGCCTCCTATTCCAGGTCCGGGGAAAATCATATTACTGTGAGTAGGCCGGACTTTAATTGCTTTAATTACCTTCATAATATCAACCCCGTTTCTTTCAGCAAATAAACTCCATTCATCCATAAAGGCTAATATTGTTGCTCTATAACTATTCTCAACAATTTTTGCTGTTTCAGATTCAATAGGTCTATCAAGAACAGTTAATGGAAATTCATCTGTGTTCAGGACTTCATTCAAAAATTTAACTACTTTGGCTTTTGCTTTTTCATTAACAGCACTGCATACACGCCAGAAATCGCGTATAGATGCTACGTAATTTCTTCCAGGCATTACCCTTTCATAACTGTGTGCAAGAAGAGGATCAGTTTTAATTCCCCTCTTTTTAAATATTCTTCTCATTAATGGCAAAGCTACCTGTTCAGTAGTTCCTGGAGCCACTGTTGTTTCAATTAAAACCAAAGCCTCAGGAGAAATATATTCTGCAATAATGCCAAGAGATACCTCAAGTGCTTCCATATCAACATTTCCTGTAAATACATTACCCAGATCTTTTTTTACATAATCAAGCTGTACATCCACAACAACAACATCTGCAAGAGATAGAACATCATTTGTATAAGTTGCAATCAAAGTTTTCTTTTTCTTTACACAACGCTCAAACATTGGCGCAACTTCTGGGTCTTCTGCTTTTACTGGAGCTAAACCCTTGTTTATTGTTGGAATTTTCCAGAAACTTCTTGAACTCGGGCGTTGCACACCAATAACAAATTTAGAGGGTTTACCATTTTCATCTGTTGTATCTGCAACAATAGCAGCCATTACAGAGCCAACAAACCCCACACCCATAACTACTACAATTTCCTGTCCCAGTTCCCTTGCATCATCCACTAATTTTTGAATCCTCTCAAATTCTCCTTTATAATCCTCTTTTTCAGGCAAACTATACTCAATGCCTTCAGGGCTCTTTGAAATTAAATCACTCATTTTACCTCTCTTAAGTTATTAATTTATATTTATTAGTTGAATAGTCTTTCTTTTATAAGCCTAAGTTTAAGATTGAGGTTCTGTTTCCACTTGAACATGAACTTGCACTCACACTTACACAGACACTCACACTAGATTCAAAAGGTATTGACCATAATCACTAGCTTTCAATGGTATAGCCAATTTTTTTAACTGAAACTTATCAATATATCCCATTCTAAAAGCAATCTCTTCTACACAGGAAATCTTAAGTCCCTGTCTATCTTGAATAGTCTTGACAAATTGTGCAGCTTCCATCAAAGAATTATTCGTACCTGCATCCAACCATGCATATCCTCTCCCCATTAATTGTGCTTTTAAATTACTTCTCTTGAGGTATTCATTGTTCACATCAGTTATTTCAATTTCACCCCTGTATGAGGGTTTAATATTTTTTGCAATTTCAACAACATCATTATCATAAAAATAGAGTCCTACAGCTGCATAATTCGATTTTGGCTTCTCTGGTTTTTCCTCTATACTTAAAACTTTTCTCTTATCATCAAATTCAATCACTCCATATCTTTCAGGGTTTTTCACATAATATCCAAAAATAACTGCTCCCTCTTTTAATTTAGAAGATTCCTGAAGCATAGAAGCTAAATTTAAACCATAAAAAATATTATCACCTAAAATCAAACATACATTTTCTTTTGAAATAAACTCTTCACCTATAATAAATGCATCTGCCAGGCCTTTTGGATAAGGTTGCTCAGCATATTTTAAGGAAATTCCCCATTTTGAACCATTCTGCAACAATTTCTTAAATTTTGGCAAATCCTCAGGCGTTGAAATAATTAAAATCTCTCGAATACCCGCCAGCATTAAGGTTGAAAGAGGATAATATATCATTGGTTTATCGTAAATGGGAAGTAATTGTTTTGATATTGGAATTGTAATTGGGTATAGCCTTGTTCCAGACCCACCTGCTAAAATTATTCCTTTCATATAAAAACCTCCGATTTTTTAGTGTTAGTGTATGTGACTGTGTCAGTGCTACTTACTATAACCTTGCCACACTTTTTTAATAAGATGTATAATAGATAACTCATTTTTTTAAATCCCTATTTGTTGTTAACGAAATTATTAGTCCATTCAACATCTTACATATATCATTAACTTTTCTATAAAAATTTTCATATTCTTCATTAGAAATATACTCAAGGTCGCGTGATAAGAGAAGATGATATTTCAGCTCGCCAGCTGATCCTTTAGCAATTCCTGCAAATTGTCTGTATTCTTTGGTGTTAATTCTTGAACTACCTTCCAATAAATTTGCACAAATTGACGAGGATGATCTTCTTATCTGTGACGCTAAACCATATTTTTCTTCTTCCGGAAAAATTTTAGTGATTTTATACATATCCAAAGTTAATTCATGAGCCTGTATGAAAACATTTAAATTTTCAACACTTTTTATTTTATTCTCTTCCATTTTAACTTATAAAATAATATTTACAAAAGAACTTTTTTTCCTTCCACCGTCACTAACACTGTCACTGACACTAATCATACATCCTCTCATAATATTTTTCATATTCACCTGTTGTTACATGCTTTACCCAGTCTCTGTTTTTCAAATACCACCCAATTGTATCTTTTAACTTTTCTTCAAAAACACTATGTGGAGCCCATCCCAGATCTTTCTTCATCTTTGTTGCATCAATTGCATACCTTCTGTCATGACCCAATCTATCCTTTACATATGTTATTAAATCTTTGTAACTAACTGATTTTAAATTTTGAATTTTGAATTTTAAATTATTCTTAATTGGATAAAGTTCATCTAACATTTCACAAATTTTATTCACAATATAGATATTTTCCAATTCATTATTTCCACCAATATTGTAAACTTCTCCTGGTTTGCCTTTTCTCAACACAGTGTATATTGCATCACAATGATCTTCTACATAAAGCCAATCACGAATATTTTTTCCATCTCCATAAACGGGTAACATTTTATTATTCAATGCATTATTTATAATTAAAGGTATTAATTTTTCAGGAAATTGATATGGACCATAATTATTTGAACACCGGGTAATCAGGGTTGGAAGTCCGTATGTATAAAAATAGGATTTAACCAAATGATCGGCTGAGGCTTTAGATGCAGAATAGGGACTGCGAGGCTTCAACGAGGTCTTTTCTGTAAATTTATCAGATTTTTTATCCTCTCTAAGACTCCCATAAACCTCATCTGTTGAAATTTGCAAGAATCGTTTTTCATGCCACTCAGATTCCTCCCATTTTTTTTTTGCTGAACATAAAAGACTTGCTGTTCCCACAACATTGGTTTCAATAAAAATATTTGGTTCTAAAATAGAGCGATCAACATGAGACTCAGCAGCAAAATGTACAACAAAATCAAAGTCATATTCTTTAAAAATAATATCAAGTAATCTGCTGTCGCATATATCACCCTTTAAAAATTTATAATTTTTACGGTTTTCAATATCCTTCAGATTTTCCAAATTCCCAGCATAAGTCAGTTTATCTAAATTAACAATAAAAATATCTTTTTCCTGTTTTAACATATAATGAATGAAATTTGAGCCAATAAAACCTGCTCCACCCGTTACAAGCATTGTTTTAACCTCAGATTTAACGCCTGTTAATTCAGATACAGTTTTAATCATTTATTCTCCTTTTCAAGTTTAAAATTTTGATTACCATTTTATATTGGTAATATAAATAATTTAAGATAAGCTACCGCCGTTAAGATATTGCGTACTCAAAAAACAAAATATTTCATTTCTATAAATACAGGTAACCCTATATTTAAATTTTAAATGATTATAGCCTGTTTTAACACAAAAATAAACCCTGGTTATACCTAAATTTGGATATTTCCCCAAAATCAAGATCAAGCAGGCGTGTCGGCTTCCCTTTGAACGGCTTGCGAATCCCA
>JAUXFB010000040.1 GCA_030620255.1 Candidatus Aminicenantota bacterium
AAGTGTTCCTGTAGGACAAATGTCAACGCATAGACCACAGCCCTTGCAATAGATTTTTTTTACTGTTAATTTGTTTTTTTTGGTAGAAGGCTTTTTTTTTTCTCTACGAATAAGGGCATCCTCATTTAATTTAATTTCGAAATTTTCCATTATTCACCTCAGTGATATTTTAGGCAATTATATGTTATATGTTTGTTTAATAAAATAAGAGGTATATATTGAGTCATTTACTTGCTGTATTTCCGGTTTCTTTTTAAAAGAAACCATTTTATTGACTTTCATTTTTCCTCCAAGATGGGCATTCTATCACAAAAATGATTATAATCAAATGTTTTTTTTATTTTATTTTTTTTTTATTAATATATGTAATCTCATATAAATAAAACATCTTAAAAACAGGTTGGTTTTTTCTTTGTTTCTGAAACATATGGAAGAAACGGGATTAAGAGCATTCCTGGAATAGATATTACAAAACTTGTTCCAAAAAGCCATGCATATCCTAACCAGCCTGCAATAAAACCACTCATTATTCCTGCAAAAAGACTGCTTAAATTCATTAAACCGGAACCGATTGCATAGTGAGCAGCTTTGAATTCTTTATGGCATATTCTCATTAAATAGATCATTAAAACAGCAGTCCCCAAACCACCTGCAAATTGATCAAATGCATGTACTAAAGCTACTAAAGTAAGGTTTACCACTCCTATACTTACAGGCTCAGCTGAGCCTGTATTTATCTTTAGAAATGGAACAAGGTGAATCGCCAGGCACATATAAATTATATTAGTAAAATTCTGAATGAATATAAATGGCCATATAACCTTTTTAAGTGTAAAGCGAGAGATCATCCACCCACCAAGTATTGCTCCAATTATTGAAGCAGGAAGTCCTACAAAACCACTTATCCACCAATAATGGATCTTTACCCCTAAATCAACAAGAAAAGGTGAAACCATTACAGATAAAGTCCACTCTCCTGCTCTTAAGAGAATTAAAAAAGCAAGTATTACTCCAATCTTTTCCATGTCTATAAAGTATATAAATGCTTTACTGTAAAAGGAATCAGGGTCTTTCAAAATAAGTGATTTCAATTTTTTGCGAAATACTATTAACAGTATTAAAGATAACAATAAAAAAAATGCAACAATGTGAGTGAAACGTATTTTCCCAATTATAGGGAAAAGTTTCTTTAAATCAAAATACAAAGAAGACTGAAAGAAAAATCTGATCAATAAAATAGTAATAACAATGACTATAACAACAAATACTGTTTTTACTCTTAAAAGATCAAAAAAAAGAGAACTCCCCTTTTTTTTTGTTGTTTCAATCTCTTCTAAAAAAAAGAGGTGATATATCAAAAATATTCCAAAGATTACTGCAGCAGTTAAAAAAGCAAAGAACCAGCTTATATACGTTCCAACTGCAGCTACTCCTGCAGTTCCAGTTATCCAGGCAACTCTGTAAGCCATAACACGGTAGCCTACAAATTTTGCCTGCCCCTTTTTATCAAGCTTCTCCATGTAATAACCGTCAATTGCTATATCATTTGTAGCTGCAAAAAAAGAACCAATAAAAAAGATTACAGCAATTGCTTTTACATTAAAACTTAAAGGAGCAAAAATGGATGCTAATAACATCATTATTAGAAGCATAAATTGCATAGAAAGTATCCATTTTCTTTTAGTGCTATATTCATCTACTTGAGGTCCCCATAGAAATTTTAATATCCAGGGCAATCCAAAAAATGGGGTTAATCCTATTGCTTCTAATGATACACCCATATCTCTGAAAAAAAGTGAAGAAATAGACCTGATAATTGCATAGGGGAATCCTTCGGTAAAATAGGTTGTGAATATCCATATATAGTTTTTTGAAGATTTACCTTTTTTCATTGTTTAAAATTTAATAGGAAAAATTATATCAGTATTATAAAATTCATTCAATTTAAAAAAAGGGGTCAGGTCTTGTATTTTGCATTGTTAATTAATATGTGATAAAATTTAAATATGTCACGGCCATTGAGGATTGAATTTGAAGGTGCTTTTTATCATATTATCTCAAGAGGCAATGAAAAATCTGAAATATTTAGGGATACTAAAGATAGAAAGAATTTCCTTGAGATTATAGAACTTTTGGTTAAGCGTTATCATTGGGGAATTCACACTTATTGTTTAATGGATAATCACTATCATCTGTTGATAGAAACACCGTTATCTAACTTATCTACTGGAATGAGGCAATTAAACGGGATTTACACCCAGGGTTTTAATCGGAGATGGGATCGAGTAGGTCATTTATTTCAAGGTAGGTTTAAGTCATATATTGTTGAAAAGGAGAGTTATCTTTTGGAATTAAGCCGTTATATTGTTTTGAACCCGGTACGAGCTGGTATTGTTAGAAATGTTGAGGACTGGGAGTGGTCCTCCTATAGGATTTTATCTGGGATTAAAAAGAAAAAGGATTTTATATTTACAGATACTTTATGGTCATATTTTTCAAGCGATGTTATTGATGCCCAAAAGGGGTATAGAAATTTTGTTTATTCTGGTGCAGGGCAAGATGATAAGTTGTTTAAATCAGCAAAAGGGGGATTTATTTTAGGTGGAGAAGGATTTGCAAAATCAATAATGCAAAAGTTGAAGACCAGAAAAATAGATGAAATTACCAGAAAAGAGAGATATCCAGATCGTCCTGAATTAGAAAATATATTTCATGAGAAATCTCGTGATGAGGGGATTGGTATTGCGATTAATGAATGGAGATATGTGTTAAAGGAGGTAGGTGATTTTGTTCATTTACATTATTCGACAGTCAGTAGGATTGCAAAAAAGATGAGTTATGCAAAAAACAAGACCTGACCCCAGAGGATGGGGTGCCATTATGACCCCAGAGGATGGGGTGCCATTATTACTTTTAGTATTGACTTTGTAAGGGAATTATAGTATTAATAGACTTCGAGCTTATTGGGCGGTTAGCTCAGCTGGTAGAGCATCGGTTTTACACGCCGGTGGCCAGAGGTTCAAGTCCTCTACCGCCCATATTTAATAGGTTTGGGGTCGTAGTTCAGTTGGTTAGAACGCTGGCCTGTCACGCCAGAGGTCGCGAGTTCGAGTCTCGTCGGCCCCGCCATTACGCCTTTTGGGGGCGAAATGGGTTCGACAGTATTGATGGAGTTAAAATTGCAAGCTGAGCTGAGTAACTCAAAAAAATGCTCAAACAATGAAATGCAGACGATTTTGCACTTGCAGCATAAATGAATGTTGCCGTTCTGATTTCTTTTTCCTGCGGGGAAATTAAGGGCGTCATTTAGCAGGATATTGTCTGAGAGATTTGCCCTTTGTTTCTCAGACATGACACTTTAGAAGGGCAATTTGCAGATGGTTTTGTTTGTTTTTTTACACTGCAGATTTAATAAAAAACAAACTAAGCTTGTAGAGGTTTTAATTGAATCATTATTGGACGCGGGTTCGATTCCCGCCGCCTCCATATAAAATGATTTTATTTATGAAAAATAGATTAATTTTTTCAATATTTTTTGTCTTGATTGGATATTACTTATTCCCTCTTTCTATAAATGTACGTTCATTTGATCATCAAAATCATACCAGGCTTGTTTTTGAGGGAGATAATAGTTTTGGGTTTAAAATAAATAATTTTAAAAATAGTATTGAAATTGAAATTAATAAAATAGCAAATATAAAAAATAGAATTACCAGGATAGATGATTCTAAATTAGTTGATAGAGTTGTTCATTCCACAAAGGGTAATAAAAGCACTTTAACTGTATATTTTAAATCTAAATTTAAGATTAAAAGAAATTTTGTTCTTGAGAAACCATTCAGAGTTGTATTTGATATAGTTAAATCAGAGGGTTTGGATAAGGGTTTAAATCCATCAGAAGATAAGAATGTCAAACAGGAACCAAAAGAGAGTAATATAAAAGATGAGCCTCTAAAAAATAATAAACCTCCAAAGAAAAATGTAATAGAAACAATTTGTATTGATCCTGGCCATGGTGGTAGTGATCTGGGTGCTGTTGGCAGATCAAAATTAATGGAAAAAGGTATAACCCTGAAAGTTAGTAGAAAACTAAAAAAATTAATAGAATCAAAACTCGGTCTTAGAGTCATAACAACAAGGGATAAGGATGTGGAGGTATCGTTAGATTCTAGAGCTGCTATGGCTAATAACCAGAAGGCTCAGATATTTGTATCTATTCATGTAAATTCATCTTTTAGAGAATCTGCAAGAGGACCTGAAACATATTATGTGAGTTTAAAAGCAACTGACCAAGAGGCTTTTAAGCTTGCTGAAAAAGAAAATAGTTCCTTTGGGGAAGCATTTAAAATAGCTGAAAATGATGATTTAAAAATGATCTTATGGAATATGGCTCAAACCGAGTATATAAAAGAATCAAGTAAACTTGCTTCATTTATTCAGAGCGAATTGAATATTTTGATGCATACAAAAAATCGAGGAGTTAAACAGGCTCCTTTTAGAGTGCTAATGAGGGCTGGAATGCCTGCTGTTTTAATTGAAATTGCTTTTATATCTAATTTTTATGAAGAAAAGAGCTTGATGGATAACTCTTTTTTGGATAAAGTTGCTAATGCGATTTATACAGGGATCTCTAAATTTATCTATTTTTATAATAATACATAAGAGTGAGTAAAAAAAAAATATATTTTTTAGTTGGAGTTGCCTTTGTTTTTTTTGTTTTTGTACTCATTATCTTTTTTAAGTCTAGTTGCTATTCAGGGAAAAAAAAATTAGAACCTGCAAAAGGTGAAACTCAGGAGGAAGTAGAGAAAATTGAGCCTATAAAAGTTAAAATGTTTTTTTTTCAAAAAAATTCGAGATATATGAGACCTTTTCAATGTGAAATTAGATATTTTAGGATTAGACAAGATGTATATAAAGCTTTTATAAATGAATTGCTTGAAGGTAGAGAAGGTTATGTGACCCCTATCCCAGAAGGGTTGGAATTAAGAAGCGTTTTTTATGTAAGGAAAAAAAAGATTCTGGTTATTGATTTTAATGAGGCTCTACTAAATAAGTTTCCGGGTGGGACATCATCTGAGCTTGAATTCATATACTATTTTGTTAATAATATCTGTTATAATTTTAAAGAAATAAAGGAAGTAAAATTTTTAATAAGTGGAAATGAATATAAAACTATTTCTGGCCATATTGATATTGAAAACCCATTTTATCCTGATTATAGATATTTGAGAGATGAATAATAAACCAATTGGTGTTTTTGATTCTGGAATAGGTGGTTTAACGGTTTATAAAGCATTAAAGGATAAAATGCCTTATGAAAGTACAATTTATCTTGGGGATACTGCAAGATTGCCCTATGGATCAAAATCAGCTGAAACAATAATTAAATTTTCTGAGGAAAATGCTCAGTTCTTATTAAATAAAAAGGTTAAATTAATTGTAATTGCATGTAATTCTTCATCTTCATATGCTGTAGCATATCTTCAAAATAAACTTGATATTCCTGTTATTGGTGTGATTGAACCGGGAGCGGAAGAAGCTGTAAAATATAGTAAAGGGAAAATAGGCGTTGTTGGTACAACAGCAACTATTTCATCCAAAGCATATGAAAAGGCAATAATTGAGAAGAATCCTGATATTGAAATTATCACAAGGGATTGCCCTTTATTTGTTCCTCTCGTAGAAGAAGGATGGATAGAACATAAAGTTACAAAACTTGTTATAGAGGAATATTTGCTTCCTTTGAAAGAACAGGGTATAGACAGCCTTGTTCTTGGTTGTACACATTATCCAGTATTAAAGGATGAAATATCAAATATTATTGGGAGAGAGATTAGACTTATTGATTCAGGAAAAACAACTGCTGAAAAGGTTTATTCTATTCTTAAGAACTTTGCATGGTTAAACAATTCTAAAAAACAAGGGGAGGATGAATTTTATGTGTCTGATTTTCCTGAAAGGTTTAGAAAAGTTGGTGAAATATTCTTAAAGAGAAATATAGAAAAAGTAAGTATTGCCAATATTTAGGAGGACATAATGCTTTCGGTTTTAGAAAAAATTAATTTTATTTTAGTTGTTGTAGCTGCTTTATTTTTTGCATTTAAAGAGTTTTTTAGAAAATATAAACTTATAAGTTATGGAAGAAAAATAAATAGATTTGATAAGCCTGTGAAAAGATTTTTCTATATGTGTGGAAGAATTATTTTTCAGATATGTTCTTATTCAAGAAGACCAATAACAGGGTTTTTTCATTCTATGATTTTCTGGGGCTTTATAGTATTTATGTTTGTAACAATCAACCATGTATTTGAAGGCTTTTTTAAAGGTTTGGATCTACTTGGCATTGGATTAATACATAAAATACTTATTTTTTCTGCAAATTTTTTTGCTGGAATGATCATTATTGCAGTATTTTATTTTTTTATTAGACGTTTTATATTCAGGGCATCATCTCTTGATGTTCCATCTAAAGAATCTTTTATAATTTTATGTTTACTTTTTTCTCTTATGGTAACCTTCATTTTTTCCCAGGCTTATGAAATAGTGAATGGGTTATCAGAGTCTGAAACTGCCAATTTTATATCAACATTTGTATTTAAGGATATATTACCAGCTAATGGGTCGGGAGCAGATTTTTGGCTGCATTTTTTCTGGTGGTTCCACATTCTTTTGATTATTGGATTTGGAGTATTTATCCCTTATTCAAAACATCTTCATTTGATTGCAGGACCAATAAATACAGTATTAAAACACAATGGAGTTATGGCAGAAATTCCAGTTGTTAATCTTGAGGAACAGGAAAAGTTTGGAACTCCAAACATAGATGATTTCACAAGAAAGGATTTACTTGATCTATTTGCATGTGCTGAGTGTGGGAGATGTGATGATGTGTGCCCAACATTTAATTCTGAAAAGGATCTTTCTCCAAAAATGCTCATGCATAAACTTAAAGAAAATTTGATTGAGTCCGAGGATATTTTAAATGGAAAAGAGGGTGATTTAAAATTTTTATTTGCAAATGTAATTTCTGAGGAAGAAGTGTGGGATTGTACAACATGTGGAGCATGTATGGAAGTGTGCCCAATGATTAATGAGCATATTCCAAAAATCATGGGTATGCGCCAGCATGCTGTATTAATGGAATCAAAGTTCCCGGAAGAATTTACAAGCACTTTTAGAGGCCTTGAAAATCAGGGCAATCCCTGGGGAATAAATGCGGATACTAGAGAGGAGTGGGCAAAGGATTTAGATATACCTCATATATCTGAAAAGAAAGAGACTGATATACTGTTTTGGGTAGGGTGTGAGGCAAGTTTTGATGATCATTCTCAAAAAAGTGCAAAAACGTTTGTGAGGATATTAAAAAAAGCAGGAGTTGATTTTGCCTTTCTTGGGAATGAAGAAAAA
The DNA here is from genome assembly GCA_030620255.1 of Candidatus Aminicenantota bacterium. GTDB lineage: Bacteria > Acidobacteriota > Aminicenantia > UBA2199 > UBA2199 > JAUWNT01. The sequence goes on from JAUXFB010000040.1 coordinate 7,411, forward strand.
TGCTGTGGTGATCCGGCAAGACGAACAGGTCATGAATATCTATATCAAATAATTGCAACAGAAAATATCGAAACATTAAATAAATATAAGTTTAGCAGGATTGTAACAATGTGCCCACATGGATATCATGTTTTAAAAAATGAGTATTCAAAAATGGGTGGGAATTACAATGTGCTTCATTATTCTGAGTTAATTCAAGAATTGATTGAAAACAATAAAATAAAATTAAAGAAAAATTCGGATAGGAGAATTACTTATCATGATCCTTGTTATCTGGGGAGATATAATAAAATATATAATGCTCCTAGAAAAGTCCTTAAGAATATATATGAAAATAATTTAAAGGAAATGAAAAACAGTAAAAAAATTAGTTTCTGTTGTGGTGCTGGTGGTGGAGGTATGTGGAAGGAAGAGAATAGAGGTGAAAGGATAAGTCATTTAAGATTAAAACATGCTGAACATGTTGGTGCAAATACAATTGTAACAGCATGTCCATATTGTTCAATTATGTTTAAAGATGCTATTAATGATACTGAAAATAAAAATTTAAAAACAGAGGATTTAGCTCAAATTGTTTTTGATAATTTAGAAGTATAGACATATGGGGTCAGGTCTTGTATTTTGCATTCCGATAGAATCTTAAGTATTTTATATTCATTGAGTGTATGCAAAATACAAGACCTGACCCCATTTTTTCAAAAAAATAAAAAAAAACTTGACAAATGGGAAAATATCTGATAAAAGTTAGCTTAATCTAACATTGTTTGGCATATCTAACTATTGTAGGGAGGCAGAAAAAAATTAAATTAAATGTTAGGCATGACTAAGAATGTTAGATAAGACTACAAGAGGAGGAAAAATGAAAAAAATATTTATTATGGTTCTGGTATCACAGCTCATGAGCTTATTGTTAGTTCAAACTGTGATAGC
>JAUXFB010000274.1 GCA_030620255.1 Candidatus Aminicenantota bacterium
ATTGAAAAAAAAGGCAAAGAAACTTGTGAATTTTTTAGATAGGCCTGATAATTATAAATAATACTTTTATATCCAATTTCTCCTTCATCTATTATTTTCTACTTCTTGGATGATATTTTTTATAGATTTTTTTTATTTTATCGCGTGCAACAAAAGTGTAAATCTCTGTAGTAGAAATACTTGAATGACCAAGCATCATCTGGATGGATCTAAGATCAGCTCCCTTTTCTAATAGATGTGTTGCAAAGGAGTGTCTTAATATATGTGGAGTAATTATGGAGTATATCCCAATTTTTTCACCATATTGTTTTATAATTTTCCATAGACCTTGCCTGCTTATCCTTTCACCATTTCGGTTTAAGAAAATAAAATCGCTACTCTTATTTTTTAAAAGAATATTTCTACTGTTTTTTAAATAATCTATAAGATATTTTTCTGCCTTTCCCCCAAATGGGATCACTCTTTCTTTAGTCCCTTTACCCAAAACTCTTATGAAATTTTCGTTTAGATATAGATTCTCAAGTTTTAAATACGATAACTCTGAGATCCTTAATCCTGTTGCATACAGCAATTCAAGAATTGCTTTGTCTCTTTTCCCAAGTGTTTTTTTTATATCGGGTGATTTTAGCAGCTCTGTTACCTGTGCGATTGTTAGATATTTTGGTAAAATCTTCCATTTTTTTGGAAAGGATATGTTAGATATGGGATTATGTATGATTTTATCTTCAGAAACAAGATATTTGTAAAAGCTTTTTGATGCTGAAAGAAGGTGGGATTGAGTTGATAGGGAGTTTCCCCTTATTGCTCCGGATTTAATAAAATCAATTGCTTGATGTTCGGAAAATTCTAAGTAATTAACATCTTTTTTTTTTAAATATTTTTTTAATTTTTCTAATTCTTGTTTATACGATGTTAGGGTGTTATCTGCTAATCCTTTTTCCATTTGAAGGAATGTAAGGTATTTTTTTAAATCACTTTCAAATTTATTTAAATCAAACATTTTTTCTTTTATTTATTGAAATTCATATACTCAGTCCTAAAAATTTAAGAATGGATTTAATTCTATTTCTTGTTTTATTGTTGATGATTCGCCATGTCCGGGGAGAATGATTGTGTCTGGAGAAAATTGCTTTAAAATATTTAAAGACTCTTTTAATTTATAAGTGTCACTTTCTTGTAGATCGCTTCTACCTACAGATCCATTAAAGAGAGTATCTCCTGTAAATAAGAGATTTCCAGAACTTTTAAGACATATTGATCCCTGAGTATGACCTGGAGTATGAATAACCTTAAGCTCAATTCCTCCCTCTTTTATAATTTCATTATCCTTTAATAATAAATCTGCTTTACCAGGTTGTGGTATGCTTAAGAGATTGGAAAGTTCCATATATAGAGGAGATATTAAAAGATCTTCATCATTTTCATGAATCATAATGGGGATCTTATATAGAGATTTAAGCTCTTTTGCAGCTCCGCAGTGATCAAAATGACCATGAGTTAGAATTATACTTGCTGGTTTTAGACAATTATTTTTAATAAACTTAATGAGTTTATATGCTTCACCCCCAGGATCAATAATGAGACATTTTTCTGAATTATCAACAAACAATATATATGCATTGGCTTGAAGTTCACCAACAGGGAGTTTCTTATATTTTATTTTCTCAGGCTCCATATTTTTTTAATTTCATTGAATTTGCCATCATTAATGGAAGTATATCTGTTGAATTGAATTGACCAAGTATACCTTTAGCACATGAAGTTTCAGAAAATTTCGTTGCAGTTTCTGAATTTTTTCGTTGATATTTTGCTTTTATTAAAAAAGGATTTGGATGCCATGAGTGAGATTTTAATATAGAAGGAGTTGAATGATCACCAGTAATGACTAATGTATCTGGGTTTAATTTAAGGATTTGAGGCAAAAGAGCATCAAACTCTTCAATTATTTTGATTTTTTTTTCAAAATCCCCATCTTCTCCATACGAATCTGTTTTTTTTACGTGTATAAAGAAGAAATTGTAATTATTGTAATTTTTTTCTAAAGTGTTAATTTCATCTTTAATAGATTCCTGTGTTTCTAAAATTTCCATACCAACAAGTTGAGCCAATCCTTTATACATTGGGTAAACAGCAATTGCAGCAGGTTTCAACTTAAATAATTTACTCATATGAGGAATATCAGGGTATTTTGCAATTCCTCGCAATAAGCATGTATTTACAGGATAAAAATCCTTTAATTCTTTTGTTAATCTATCAATGAATTTATTTAGTATTTTAGCTGTTTTTTCAGCTTTTTTTGATTTTGCCATTGAGTACAGCATAGGTTTACCTATTTCTTCAGGGTCTGCATCTGTTACATTCTCACTTAAATCATTACCTGATAATCTCAGGACAAATCTATGTTCTTCGCCTGAGAAAAGGCTTATTTTTATATCATCAATCTTTTTAATTCTTTTTTTTAAATAGGATATTATTTCTCTGTTTTTTTCAGTTGTAATTCTTCCAGCCCTTCGATCTATTATAATGTTATTTTTTTGTGTTGCAAAATTTCCCCTTATTGCAAAATCTTTTGCTCCAACTTTTACGCCTACTCCCAATGCTTCAAAAATTCCTCTTCCTATTGTGTATTTTAAGGGGTCATATCCAAAAAGAGAAAGATGAGCAGGCCCGCTTCCCGGTGTTACTCCAATTGAGATTGGATGTGTGAGGCCTAATTCACTATTAGAGGCTAGATCGTCAAGGTTTGGGGTCTTTGCTGATTCGAGTTCGGTTTTTCCTTTTACAGGTAAACCTCCTAAACCATCCAATATTATCATTATCATTTTATTCTGGTTTTCGATGCTTATCTTTTCAAATAGTTCCTCTCTATTCATTATTAACTCCTCAACTTGTAATTATCTAAATAATTAACAAAGAAATCAAGGGGAAATTTTTTTTGGCTTGAAAAACACTTTTGAATAAAGTAATATTTAATTCAGGAGGTAATAACATGGAAGAACAATTCAATATCCCATCTTGTGTTCCAAATGGGGCTATTAATGAGTATGTAGATAATTATGAG
>JAUXFB010000102.1 GCA_030620255.1 Candidatus Aminicenantota bacterium
ATCAAATAATTATAGAAATGGCTCTCCAAATTCAACTAAAAATAGAACAATATGTACAAGAACAACACAATATTCATTTGTTGCAAAACTCAGAAATGGTATGCCTCAAGAGATAAAAGATGTTGTATGGATTGCCTTTAGAAGACCTGATTCAAATGCATATACTCCCTGGTATTTTTTTACTAATTCTACCCCATCTGGCTATACATATGGTAATTCAAAAAATGCAATAAACAACCATTTTAAAAAAGCAAGTGTTTTTTTGAAATCTAACACAAACTATGCTTTCTGGGATTTTGCAAAACTCTCAGAACTTGTTGATCAAGATTATAAAAATAGAATTAAATCGGTAAGAAAAGAGTGGAGAAATTTTGAAAATTATTCAATCAAAAATCTGAAAAAAAAGGAAAAAGAGTTCCTATATTTATTAAAAAAAAACAAAAATATTGCTCTTAAAATAATAACAAATCATATTCATAATCTTGAATATAGAAAATGGTTTCTTACAACTGAATTGATAAAAACCATGGAAAAATAATATTACAAAACAGTTCTATCAATTATTAAATCTAATTTATCTTACTTTACTTTTATTATTACTAAAGTAAAATCATCTCTGAATTTTTTATTATGACTAAAATTATTTATGGTTTTAAAAAGTTTTTCTGATATCTTATAAGCAGAAAGTTTTTTGTTTTTCTTTATAAAATCAATAACAGCCTCCTGGCCAAACTCTCTTTCATCTGGATTTTCCACCTCAGGAACTCCATCTGTAAAAGTAACAATAACATCTCCTTTTTTTAATTGAAGAGTCTCTTTTTCATACTTAGTATTTCCAACAAAACCTGTAAGAAATCCTCCTTTTGATAATCTAACAACCTTATTCTTTGAAACTAAAAAAGGCTCAACATGGCCTGCATTTACATAAGTTACTGATTTTTTTGCATCATCAATTAGCATCCAGAATAAAGTAATAAAGTGCTTCCCCCTAGTTAAATCATAAATCAATGAATTTGCTTTTGAAATAAATTTTGCTGGTTCAAAAAAATAAAGTTCATTTAACGACCGAAAAACTGCTTGAGATGAAGCTGCTAACAAAGCTGCAGATAAACCTTTACCTTCAACATCTGCAATGAGAACAGGTGTTATGCCATTTTTCTCTTTTAGAATATCATAATAATCTCCGCCTACTTCATTTATTGGCTCATAAATAACTGAAATTTCAAAATTCTCAAGTTCCGGTATTTTCTGAGGTAACAGAGAAAGCTGAATATCTCTAGCTATGTTAATTTCATGTTCAATTCTTTTACTTTCAATTATTTTTTCAATCATAAATGCATTGTCAATCGCACTTGAGGCGAACCTTGATATAAAAAAAGAAAATTCAATATCTTCAGAACCAAGCTTAATTCTATTAAACTTATAACCAAGGCCAAGGACAATATTTCTTTTCTTTGATTCTGAAATATTAACTAAATAATGAATCTGTTTTAATAACAAAATGCTCTTTAAATTAACAAGTTGTTCAGGCAAATCATCAACTTTTAAATAAAATATCTCATCATCAGTTTTTTTTATCTCTTTGAAAAGCACTTCTAACTCATCTTCAGATATTTTAAACCCCCGTTTTCTAAATAATTTATTTTCTGAGTCAAAAAAAAAGGTTTTTGATATTCCCATCTGACCCATTAATGTAGAAAAGTAAATTCTTATTATACTATCAATGTCAAAAGAGGAATATAAAGATGATGAAAATTCATATATGGAATTAAACTGAAATTGCTTTAATTTTAACTCCCTTTTTAAACTATCTATTCTTTTTTCTTCCATTTAATCATCTCGCAATAATTTATATTATCTATTGTCTTATAATTAACTGAATCCATAATACTTTTAATCAACTTAACACCCAAGCCACCTTTCTTTTTTTCTTTAATCAACTTATTTATATCCACATTTTCTTTATCAAAAACTGGAGGAATGCCTACAAAAATAATTTTTATCTTTAAACCATGTGTATTTGAAAAATATTCAAGTTTTATATTTTCGTTTTTTTTATACTTATATGAATGTTTTATAACATTGGTTATTGCTTCATCAACAGCAAGCGCGACCTTTTGTGAATCAGATATAGAAAACTGATTTAAAGTTGCAATATGTTTGGTAAGACCTACAATCATTTTCAACAGATCAGTTTTTGAAGGAATAGTAATTGAAAATTGCGGTTTTTCAGGAAACATTTTTAAATTTATTTAGAGCAATGTGTTCATCTTTTAAAAAATCATATATTTCAGTAAATCCAACTAAATCAAAAATTTCATAAACTCTATTGTTAACACAACAAAGCTTTATATCACCCTGTTTCTCTCTTATTTCATCTAAATACCCCATTATGATCCCCATCCCAGCAGAACTAATATATGTGAGCTCGTTGCAGTTCAAAACAATTTTCACAATATTATTTTCAATTAGTTTCAACATCTCCTTTTCAAATCTTTCTACATTATGAGCATCTAAATGTCCCTTTGGATAAATAATACCTATCTTATCTTCAACTTTCGACCTAATATAAAAATGTTTCATATTAACACCTCAAATTTATCTGGTTAAAAATTTATTCTATAATATAAAAAACCATATTTCAACCGTACTGGGGGTCAGTCCCCCCTATTCAATAATAACATAAGCTATTGCATACTCTTTTGTGTGGGAAATTGAAAGATGAATTTGCTTATATTTTATCTTTTTGAATTTTTCTAATGTTTTTCCATGCAATTCAACTTTAGGCTTTCCCAATTTATCATTTTCAATTGAAATATCCTTCCATTTCATTCCATCACGCCATCCTGTTCCCAGAGCTTTAAAAAAAGACTCTTTAGCTGCAAATCTTGCTCCATAATGCTGTTCTTTTCTAAATTTTTTCTTACAATAGTCTATCTCTTTCTGTGTGAATATTTTTTCAATAAATTTATTATCTCTTTCAATCAGCTTTTTTATTCTTTTTATTTCAACAATATCTATTCCAATTCCTTTAATCATTTGTTCTGCTAATTATTATAACATAAAACAAAAAAACAGATGACCTTAATTGCAAATTCCAAAAATTAATTTGAAAAAAAATATTTTTTGTATATAATTTATTATATCAGGAGGTTTTTCTTGAAAATATTTATATTATCATTATTAATTTTTGTTTTATTTAATTTTTGTTCAACAAATAAATTTAAATCTGAATTTGATTTTGCAAATAAACTTGCAAAAAACGGGTTATGGAAAGAAGCACATTTCAGGTGGACAAAATCTTTATCAGAAGAAAAAAATAATGCTTCTGTTCATAATAATATTGCAGTTGCTCTTGAACAGATGAAAAAATATGAAGAAGCTGAAATAGAGTATAAAAAAGCTCTCAAATTAGCACCAGACAACAAATTTATCTTAAGTAACTACAATAAATTAAAAAAAAATCTAAAAAGGAAGAAAAATGAAGATAAGAAAAATTAAACTAATCCCCATTATATTATTCATAATATTTTCTGTATCTTGCTCAACTAAAGAAAATATTATAGTAAATATAAATATTAGAGATGTAAATATTGTAGATTTGAATAAATACATTAAAATTCTCTACAATGATTTTGAAATTAAACTCCCTAAAAACTCTTTTAACTCAAAAAAATATGTAAAGGATTTCTTTCTCAACGATTTTTCAAAAGCAGTAGAAAAAAAAGTAGAATATTTTGATACTAACACTGATTTTTTTAAAGATAGCAAGACTTTTTTAGAAAACTTAAAAAAAACTTCAAACACCTTATTATTAACAGGGAAAATTAAAGTTGAAATAAAAAGCAGAAGTATGATTAAGAAAATAAAAGTAAAATCCGGGAAAAGAAAAAAAACCTTTGCTCAGATTCAAGATTGGAAAATGATCTCAGATATACTCTTAATTGATCCAAATACAGGTAAAGTAATATATAAAAAAAAATTTACTGAAAATATTAAAGATGCTGAATCTTCTGATACAAAATTTAATTTTGAAACTCTTTTTTTTAAAACAACTAATAAATTTATAAAATTTATTTTAAATAAAACAAAAATACAGGATCGATATTTACTGGTTAAATAGGAATTAAAAATGAAACTAAAAAAAATTATAATTTTAACACTTTTTATTCTTTTAAATTTATCACTCTTTTCACAGTACAGTTATTGGTATTATGGTAAAAATAAGGTCATGAAACAGACTTTCAAGTGGCAATATAATGAAACTCCTCATTTTAAAATTTATTATTATACATCTAATAAAGCTTTGATTAAGAAAATTGCAAAAGCTGCTGAACAATCCTATAATAAAATCTCAGATTACCTTAATGTTAAAGTCAAAAGAAAAATTCCCTTGATCTTTTTTGAAAACCACATTGATTTTGAGCAGACCAATATTATAAGTTATATTCCACCAGGAGCATTGGCTGTTGCAGATCCAACCGCATTTCGTGTTGTAGTCCAGGGAGACAGCTCCTTTGAAGAGTTAGCAAGAACAATTAGACATGAATTAGGTCATATATTTGAATACACAATTATGGGACAAAGAAGCAGCTTAAGAAGCAGGCCACCATTATGGCTAATGGAAGGATTTTCTGAGTTTATCACTTTTCACTGGGATGATTTCTATTTGCTTACAGTAAGAGATAGCGTATTAAATGACAATATTCCTCTAATAGGAAAGAATGGAGATTTCAAAAGAGGTTTATATAGTGGTAGGGTTCCTTATGATTTCGGACATCTTATTTATGAATTCATAGAAAAGAAATTTGGCAGAAGAGGAATAAGAAAAATGTTATTTTCTCTAAGAGGAAAATCTTTATTGAAAGGAGGCAAAAATCCCTTAAAGGTTTTTGGATATTCTCATAAAATATTTAATTATGAATTTAAAAAATATTTAAGAGAAAGATTTAAGAAATATGTATTAAAAGAAAACCCTGAGGATTACAGTTTTATTATTGGTCCTGATTTTCCTTATGTTTATTCTTTCTCTCACGAGATATCACCTTCTGGAGAACTTTTAGCTGTGCTTACTGTAAATATGAAAAACTACAAGCTTGACTTAATATTAATTTCAGTAAAGGATGGAAAAGTAATTAAAAACATAACTCCGGGATTTACTCCAAAATATGATGGTATCAATTTTAAATTCGATCCTTCTAAAGGAAAATCTTTTTCCTGGAATAATAATAGCGACAAAATAGCCTTTTTTGCAAGAAAAGAGCTGGACAATTATTTAGTTCTTATCAATATTTTGAATGGAAAAATTTTAAAAAAAATCAAAATAGAAAACATTGAAGATCCAAGCTCTCCAGATTTTCACTCTGATAATAAAACAATATTATTTACAGGTTTAGAGAAATCCAAATCCTATATATACTCAATTAACACTGAAAATGGGGGAATAAAAAAACTTACAAGTGGTTACTTCTTTGTCAGATCTCTAAACATCTCTTCTGAGGGCAATAAAATCGTTTTTTCTGCAAAAACTGAACAGACTTCACCTTTTTATAAAATTTACCTTGGTACAATAAAAAACCCTGAATATGCAAAGAAAATTACTTCTGGAGAATTTAATGATATAACACCTACTTTTTCAGATGATTCAAAACATATATATTACAGTTCTAATGAATTAGGCTCATTTAATATAAATTCAATTAATCTTGAAGAAAAAATACTATCCAGATATACTGATGTAAAAACAGGTAATTTTTTCCCCATTGAAATACCAGAAGAAAAAAGTAAACTCATTATATCTTCATACTATAAAGGAAGTTTTATATTGTTCAAAAAAGATACATCTGAATTCCTTGAGAAACGAGAAATTGAATTCGAGAACATTAAGAACCCAGAACTATCTACAAAAGAATCCTTAAAAAC
>JAUXFB010000105.1 GCA_030620255.1 Candidatus Aminicenantota bacterium
AATACCTCAATATCAGTAGAATAAGATTTTGTCTTTCTTGTTCTCTTTTTTATAGGAAGGTTCATACGCTCAAATAAAAACTCACCCAATTGCTGAGAAGAATTAAGATTAAATTCATAACCTGCTATATTAAATATTTCTTGTTTAACCTTTTTTATCTTCTCTTCCATTTTCTTTGATGCTGATCTTAAAAATTCAATGTCAATTTTAACACCAAAAAATTCAATGTCAGTAAGAACTTTAATAAGCGGCACCTCAATATTTTTATATAAGTTATATAACCCTTTTTCCTCAATACTCTTTTTTAAAATTTCAACTAATTTAAGAGAAAGATTGGAATCATCAATGCAATAATGACTAACCTTTTCAATTCCAACATCAATAATGTTTAATTTATTCTTGGATCTTCCTATTAAATCTTCATATTTAACCTGATTGTAATTCAAAAATTCAAGAGTTAGATCTTTCAATTTGTGAGTTCTTCTATTAGGAAAAAGCAAATAAGACATTAACATTGAATCATGTTCAATACCTTTTACATCAATTTTATTCTGTTTTAAGTGTAAAATATCAAACTTTAGGTTATGACCTATCTTTTTTATTTTTTCATCTTCAAATGCTTCACACATTTCATTTCTAAAATCATTAAAATCAATTGTTATATTTTCACTTTCTTTCTGAGTAGAAATAAAAGGTATATAATAACCCTCATTAATAAAGGAAATAGAAATGCCAACTATCTGTGATTTAAAAAAATCAATTTCTGTGGTTTCAATATCAAAACTAAAATACCCCTCTTTAATAATTTTTTTTCTTAAATCTTTTAATTGCAAAAGATCTCTAACTATTTTATATGTTATATTTAAGGTTTTTTCTTGTTTATCAGAATATTTTTCAATTTTTTTTAAAAAGCTATTAAAAGACAATTTTCTATAAAAAGATACTAACTGTTTATTTATCTCATTTTTAAATTTTTCTTCTCTAAATTCAAGGTTAAATTCAGGAGAATTATTAAGATCAATTAATTGCTTTGAAATTTCCAACAGATCAATATTAGAATTAATTTTTTTACTTAATTTTTCATCCAAATCATCCATCTTATTAAACATATTCTCAAGGCTTCCATACTTTTCAATCAATTTTTTTGCTGTTTTTTCACCAATACCAGGAACTCCGGGGATATTATCAGAAGAATCTCCAACAAGAGATAAATAATCAACAATCTGCTCAGGAAAAACTCCAAAATGATCCTTCACCCCTTTTTTATAGAGCTTTTGTTTTAATTTAGGATGATAAATACAGACATTATCATCAACAAGTTGAAACAAGTCCTTATCACTGGTAAAAATAATGACCTGACAACCTTTTTGTCCAAGAGATTTAGATATTTTTGCAATTATATCATCTGCTTCAAACTCAGGCACTTCCACATAATTTATTCCTCGCAAACCCAGATATTCCTTTATATATGGAAGCTGTGCTATAAGTTCTTCAGGGGGTAAGAGCCTTTTTGCTTTATATTCATGGTATATTTTATGTCTAAACCCTTTTCCTCTTGAATCAAAAGCAACAAATATCCCCTCAGGTTTTAATTCATTTATTAAATTTTCCAGCCTTGCAACAAAACCATAAATTGCTCCAGTAGACTCCCCTTTTAAAGTTCTCATATTTTTGTGTGAATAAAATGAACTGAATGTTAAATACATACCATCTATTAAAAGAATACTCTTAAGCATAAGTGATTTAATTAAAATACAAGTTCATTATTATTCAAATAATCAACAACCATTTCATCTAAAGTTTGGTCCTCAATTATTTGAGTATCTAAAGAAAGCAAATGAGAAAATTTACCTTTTCTTAATTCAGAAATAAGATCATCATGTTGAATTTTCATCATCCTTCTTAGTTTATGAACTAAGTCTGAATCATTTAAAAGTTTGCTATATGATAATTTCCTTGATAATAGGATTTCTCCTCTATGATAAACAAGGGTTTCAATTGTTGGATTGTCAGCACCTTTTTCCTCTGTCTGCACATGAAAGACTTCACCCCTGTATTTTACATCTGTATTGAAGCCAACAACCATATGGAAATGATAGTCAAAATCAAAGTTAATGTCAATAGCAATGGGGTCAGGTCTTGAATTGCCACTTTTTAATAGCAATGGGGTCAGGTCTTGTATTTTGCATTCCGATAGAATCTAAGTATTTCATATTCATTGAGTGTATGCAAAATACAAGACCTGACCCCTACTAAGCTTGACTAAAACATCAATAAAGCTATAAAATTATAAATAATGAATTTTAAAATCAAAAAATGCACAAAAAATATAAAAGACAAAATTTTCCTTTTATTGTATAAAATTAAAAGTTCAGACCACGCTTTTACAATAGTAGTCCCAATAATCATAGGATTGCTTGGTGGATTAGGCGCTGTACTTTTGAGATCTTTAATTCATTTTTTTCAGAATATATTTTGGGGAAATTGGGGAGCATATCTTGGTTTTTTCAAAACAATCATTGTTCCAGCTACAGGTGGCTTCCTTGTTGGATTAATTGTTTATTTTTTTTCTAAAGAGGCAAAGGGGCATGGTGTTCCAGAAGTTATGGAAGCTATAACCTTAAAAAATGGTGTTATAAGACCAAGAGTGGTTATTGGTAAAACAGTTGCATCTGCAATTGCAATAGCTTCAGGTGGTTCAGTTGGAAGAGAGGGTCCTATAGTTCAAATTGGCTCTGCAATCGGTTCAAGTATAGGGCAAGCTCTTAAGCTTTCAAAAAAAAGAATGCAAACAGTGGTTGGATGCGGTGCAGCAGCAGGCATTGCAGCAGCTTTTAATGCTCCAATTGGCGCAGCAATCTTTTCAGTTGAAATTATTTTGGGAGATTTCACTGTAAGTCAATTTACACCTATAGTAATATCATCTGTATCTGCAACAGTAATATCAAGAATCTTCTATGGAAATTTTCCAGCTTTTATAATACCTAAATATGACCTTGTAAACCCTATTGAACTAATTCCCTATGCAATCCTCGGATTCCTTGCTGGTTTTATTGCAATATTATATGTAAAAACTTTATATTATATTGAAAACAAGTTTGATTCAATAAACATCCCAGATTTCTATAAAACCACTGCAGGTGGTGCTTTATTGGGAATTTACGCAATAGCATGCCCTCAAATTTTGGGTGTAGGATATGAAGCAATAGAAATGGCACTTCTTGGTAAAATGGGAATTTTCATGCTGTTTATTTTAATATTTTTCAAGATCTTTGCAACGTCCCTCACATTAGGTTCAGGAAATTCAGGAGGTATATTTGCACCCTCTTTATTCATTGGAGCAATGACAGGGGGGTTCTTTGGAAATGTACTTCATAAAATTTTTCCTGCTGTAACTGCTGGGCAGGGGGCTTATGCTCTGGTTGCAATGGGAGCTCTTGTTGGAGCTGCAACTCATGCACCCATAACAGCTATTCTGATCATTTTTGAAATGACAGGTGATTACAAAATCATATTACCTTTAATGATTGCAACAACAATCAGTAGTTTTATGGCTTCTAAACTCCAAAAGGGTTCGATTTATACCCTAAAATTGATGAAAAAGGGAATTGATATTCACAAGGGAATAGAAATTAATGTTTTAAAATCAATGAAAGTTGAAGAAATAATGCGGAAAAATATTGAAATTGTCTCTCCCAAGACCTCTTTAAAGAATATTATTAAGAAATTTATGAACTCTGAAAATTCATACTGTTATATAACTGATGAATCTGGAAAAATAACTGAGAAAATATCTCAAACAGAATTAAGCTCAATTGCTCCAGATTATGAAAATTTGAAAAACTTTGTTGTAGCTCATGACATTGCAACTCCCAATCATATAGTTGTTAATGAAAATAATAACCTTGACTATGTTATAAAGGAATTCGGAAAAGAAAATATAGATGAAATCCCTGTTGTATCAGAAAATAACCCGAGTAAAATTCTGGGTACAGTTTGGAGAGTTGATGTGATTGATGCGTATAATAAAGAAATATTAAAGAGAGATCTGGCTGGGGAAGTATCAAACTCAATGAGAAAGTCTTCTTATAGCAGCCCCACAGAAATTATGGAAGGATTATACCTTCTTGAGATTGAAGTTCCATCAAAATTTATTGGGAAAAAAATAAAAGATATTGATGTAAGAAATAAATATAGTGTAGATATAATTTTGATAAAGCAAAAAACATCTACTAATAAACTACCAACAAAAATTCCCAATGCAAATTATAAATTTCAGACAGAAGATAATTTATTAATATTAGGAAATAGAAAGAAAGTAGAATTCTTAAGTAAATTATAAAATAATAATGGGGTCAGACCCCTACTCTGAGAATTTCTTGATTAGAAAGTATTCCCCTCATACCCAAATCCTGAGCGGAACTTAAGCCAATCCTTTTGATTTCTTCTACTATAAAATCCAGATTTGTTAAAGGATCTTTACCGCAACCATTAGTATACATCTTATTCAAAAGATTTAACTGCCTGTCTATTTCATTACCAGTAATTTCCTTTATATCTATATCTTTTTTGTATTTTTTTTCATTTATTCCCACACTACTTTTGAGCTCTGAATACCATGAATTTAATTTTTTATGTTCTTGTTTTTTTCTATAATGCTGCATAAGTAAATAAGGCAAACCATATTCAACTGATTTCCTGATTTCTCCATCTTCAATCAACCACCCAAGATTATTAACTGAAATTTTAGGAGATATAGAAGAATATATTCTCTCTACAAAAGGTTTTATTACTTTATCAGCAGATTCCTGTACACTATCAAACTGATTCAAAACAAAGTAAACCTTATAATTTTCAATAAATTGCCTGATAGTTTTTATTATAATATTCTTCTTAAATTTCTTATTCAATTTAACAAGAAAATCTTCAAAACTTTCTTCATCATTTTCATAAGTTTCGTCAATTTTCTCTTTTATAAAAGTTATTACTCTTGAATTCTCTGATTTATCTTTAGATTGATACAGACTGAAGCTAAACTGTCCTTGTTGTTTTAAAAGTATCTGGCATATACGAAATATAGCAGCCCTAACCATTTCTGCTGCTGTTAGGGTGGCAGCTTTAACCTTAGGAGTAAAAATCAAGATTCCCGTATTAGTTACAGGTAGAAAACCCATTACATTTGTATCAAGTCCAGCTTTATTGTCTATAATAACATAATCTGCTTTTATCGAATTTATACCGCGAATTAATTTCGCTTTTATTTGATCACTGAAATTCACAATATCATGAACAAAATTTTTAGGTGAAGCAATTAAATAAAAATTTTTAAAAAGACCTTCCGGATCTAAACTTGTATTAAGAGGAGTGATACATTCATCAATAGGAATATCTTTTTTTAAAAAATGGAATATGTCTTTTTTAATCGGCATATCCAGAAAACTCCTTAAGCTCGAAGTCCCTGGGTCAAGATCAATAAGCACAGTTTGCCCATATTTTGAAAGTGTTAAAGCTAGATTAAGGCAAAAAGTAGTTTTCCCAACACCCCCCTTTCCTGATGCAACTGGTATTATTCTCATTATTTCTTTTGTGTCCTATTTATCTCAAATTAATTTCAAACATAAAATTTTTACTTTTTCTATTCTAATCTATTTTTCAATATTTGTCTAATCATGGGGTCAGGTCTTGTATTTTGCATTCCGATAAAATCTAAGTATTTCATATTCATTGAGTATATGCAAAATACAAGACCTGACC
>JAUXFB010000031.1 GCA_030620255.1 Candidatus Aminicenantota bacterium
ATAATAGGATTTTTATAAACTTTGTACTCAGCCAGAACATTGTCTTGACTTTGGTTTTAATTTGTGGTAGAAATACAGATTGTTTTAGGTCATATTTGAATATAGGATAAAAAATGTTTATTGATACAAATAAGATAAGTGAAAAAGGACTGATTGTAAGTGATAGGTTTAATTTAGATGAAGATATATTGATTGAGGAGAATGCTTTTTTCCTTGATGACCTGAAATACCATGTTTTGTTTAAACGAGATGGAGATCGAATTGAAGCTAAAGGTAATATTAAAACTGTGATTTCTCTTAGGTGTGTGAAATGCCTGGATGATTTTGACTTAAATGTAAATTTAAATTTTGATATTATTTTATTTCCTATAAATTTAGTGAACCCTGAGAGTAATTCTATAAGTTCAGATGAAATGGAGTATATTTTTTATGATGATAATAGGATTGATTTGATAAAAATTTTATTGGAACAAGTAAATCTTTTTATTCCATATAACCCAGTTTGTAAATCTGATTGTAAAGGAATATGCCCCAATTGTGGTACAAATTTGAATTATGCAAAGTGTAAATGTGAAAATTCTTCTAAAGAGTTGAATTTTTTATTTAATAAAATAAAGAGGTGAACTATGGCGCTCCCAAAAAGAAGACATTCTCATCAAAGAACAAATAAAAGAAGGTCTCACCATGCTTTAAAGATAAAGACTCTGTCAGTTTGCCCTCAATGTAATGAGCCTAAACTCCCTCATAGAATTTGTAAGAATTGTGGTTATTATGATGGGAAACAAATCATCAAGGGAGAAGAAGATTAATCAATGGAGGGTATAAAGATAGCAGTTGATGCTATGGGTGGAGATCATGCACCTGATGCGATAGTTGAAGGTGTTGTTAATTATTTAAAAGATGACAAAGATGTTTGTTTGGTTTTAGTTGGTAAGAAAAGATTAATAAAAAAGGAATTAAAGAAAAACAATTTTAATGATTTAGATGAAATTAGAATTATTGATGCAACTGAAGCAGTTTCAATGCGAGAACATTTTTTATCATATTGGAAAAAAAGAGAGCGAACATCTATTAAAATGGCATTGGATTTAATAAAACGTAATGAAGCCCATGCAATGGTTTCTGCTGGTAACACAGGTGCAGTAATGGCTATTGCAAAAAATTCACTTGGAACTTTAAAAAATATTGATAGGCCAGCTCTTGCCCTTATGATTCCGACCCTTAAAGGAAATTCTTTGATTGTTGATGTTGGAGCAAATGTTGATTCAAAACCAAGAAACCTGGTGCAATTCGCTTTAATGGGAAAGGTTTATCTGGAAAATATACATGGAGTGAATAATCCGAAAATTGCTTTAATGAGTGTTGGAGAGGAAGAAGCTAAGGGTAATGAATTAACAAAAACAACATATAATATATTAAAATCTCTTGATATTAACTTTATTGGAAATATAGAGGGTAGAGATGCATATATTGGGGAGGCTGATTTAATAGTTACTGATGGGTTTACTGGAAATGTAATATTAAAAGTTGCTGAAGGTGTGGTGAATGTTACAGCATCAATGTTAAAGCGTGAAGTTATGTCCAATCTGTTATCAAAAATAGGCTTTTTCTTTTTAAAAAGTTCTTTTAAGAGATTGATGAAAAAATTTGATTATACAGAATATGGTGGTGCTTTGCTTCTTGGTGTAAATGGTATTGTTATAATTGGTCATGGAAATTCAAATGCCAAAGCAGTTAAAAATGCGATAGCTTTAAGTAAAAAGTTTATTACAGAGAATGTTTTAGATAAAATTTCAAATGAAATTGAAAAATATCAGAAGACTTTTAAGGAGTTAAAACATGTATGAATTATATAAAAATGCCATTGTAACCGGCTCTGCAAGGGGAATTGGAAAGGCAATAGCAATGAAACTGGCAAAAGAAGGGTTGAATATTGTTGTTTCTGATATTATGCATGATGAAGCTAAACAAACAGCAAGAGAGCTAGAAGATTTTGGCATAAAAGCTATTGCAATTAAAACAGATATTTCAAGAGTTGAGGATGTTGAGAATCTTATAAAAATTACTATTAATGAATTGGGATCAGTTGATTTTTTAATAAATAATGCAGGTATAACAAGAGATAATCTGACATTAAGAATGTCTGAACAAGAGTGGGATATGGTAATAGATATTAATTTGAAAGGCACTTTTTTGTGTTCCAAATTTGCTGCAAAAGAGATGATGAAAAATAGATTTGGAAGGATTGTTAATATTGCATCAGTTAGTGGTATTCTTGGTACTGCAGGACAGGCTAATTATGCTTCTTCTAAAGCGGGTGTTATTGCTCTAACTAAATGTTTTGCAAGGGAATATGGTGCAAGAAATATAACTGTAAATGCAATTGCTCCTGGTTTTATTCTAACTGAGATGACTGAACAGCTCTCGGAAAAAGTAAAAGAAGGGTATTTGTCTCAAATACCTCTCAAAAGGGTGGGTACTCCCGATGATATAGCTGAAGTGGTTAATTTTCTTATATCTCCTTCAGCTTCATATATTACCGGAACTGTAATTAATGTTTCCGGTGGACTTTTAATTTAAATTTAGGAGGAAATAATGACAAAAGAAGAAATTTTGGAAAAAGTAAAAGGTGTTGTTACAGAAAAATTAAATGTAGGTGAGGATCAAGTTACAAATGATGCAAAATTTGTTGAAGATCTAGGAGCAGATTCTTTAGATCAGGTTGAATTGATTATGGCTTTGGAAGATGAATTTGAGCTAAAAATTCCTGAAGAAGAAGCTGAAAAATTAACAACAGTTGGTTCTGCTGTTGATTTTATAATGACAGAAGTAAAATAAATTATGGATTTTATAAAGAAGACAATTAATCTAAAAAGAGTAGTTGTCACTGGGTTGGGACTTGTTTCGCCTATAGGAAAGAGAGTTGATGAGAGCTGGCAGAGCGTAAGGAATGGTGAAAATGGAGTAGTTAGAATTTCCAGGTTTGATGTTTCTGAGCATTATTCTAAAATTGCAGGTGAAATTAAGGATTATGACCCTTTAAATTATTTTGATAGAAAGGAAGTAAGAAAACTTGATAAATTTATTCAATTTGCAATGATTGCAGCAGATGAAGCTGTTAAAGATTCTGGAATAAAGGCAGATAATTCAGAAGGTGAAAGGATTGGAGTTTATATTGGTTCGGGAATAGGTGGGATATCTACGATTGAAGCAAATACTGAAATGCTATTAAAGAGAGGGCCTGCAAGGATTTCTCCGTTTTTTATAACAGGTTCAATTGCAAACCTTGCATCTGGTCAAGTATCTATAAAGTATGGTTTTAAGGGTCCAAATCTTGCCAATGTTACTGCATGCGCGACTAGCAGTCATTCAATTGGAGATTCATTTAAAATAATTCAAAGGGGTGATGCTGATGTTATGGTTGCTGGTGGTGCAGAATCCCCGATTACTCCTTTAGCTATGGCTGGATTTTCTGTGATGAGAGCATTATCTACAAGAAATGATGAGCCGGAAAAAGCCAGCCGTCCATTTGATAAACAGAGAGATGGTTTTATTGTTGCTGAAGGCGGAGCAATTATTGTACTTGAGGAATTAGAGCATGCAATTAAAAGAGGAGCTAAGATATATGCAGAAATAGTAGGTTATGGTTGTACTGGAGATGCTTACCATGTAACAGCTCCTGACCCAACAGCAGATGGTGCTTATAGGACTATGAAAATGGCTATTGATGATGCAGAGATTAAACAAGAAGAAATTGGTTATATAAATGCCCATGGTACATCTACGCCTTTTAATGACAAATATGAAACTTTAGCAGTAAAAAAAATATTTGGAGAGAATGCTTATAAAATCAATATAAGTTCAACAAAATCAATGACAGGTCATATGCTTGGAGCAACTGGTGGAGCGGAAGCTATATTTACTGTTCTTTCAATTTATAATTCATTTATTCCGCCCACGACAAATTATGAGTTTCCTGATGAGGATTGTGATTTGAATTATACTCCAAATAAAGGGGTTGTAAAAGAGATAAAATATGCTTTGTCAAATTCTTTCGGGTTTGGTGGAACAAATGGATCTCTTATTTTTAAAAAATTTGAAGAAAAATAAATAATGATATATAGATGCGATGTTTTGGGTCTATTATGTAAATTATTTTAAAATCAAAAAGTTGTATATGCGTAGGTTGGTTTCTTTATCTCTTCTATAAGAGGGGAATCTTTTATCGCAAAATGTGCAAATTTTCGAATAAGTGATTTTTCCATCTATTATACCTGATTTTTTTAAAGAATAAGATACCCCTTTTTTGATGTCCATAAGATAACTTTCTTTTTTATTGGCAAAGAAAATTTTGTTCCTATATTTTTTGTCCTTAAATTTTGCGTAAATATTCTGATCAACCTCATAACAATCTTTTTCTATTGAGGGGCCAAAAAAGAAATTAAGGTTTCCAAGTTTAATTGATTTGTTTTTAAGTGATTCAATTAAATTCAATTCAATCTCTTTATGCAATCCCCTCCACCCAATATGAATAATACCTCCATAAGAATATATGTCATCCCAGAAGAAAAGTGGAATGCAGTCAGCGGTTTTTATGATTGCAATTTTGTTCTTTTGATCAAGGATTATTCCATCGCCTTTACCCCTGTACTCTACTTGAGAAGATTGAAAAATTATATTTGAGTGTATTTGTTCTAATTCAATTAGATCTCTGTGGTTAAAATAAACAGAAAGATCATGAAGATTAAAGTTCTTTTCTGTATATCCAAAAGCTATGTTTTTGTTTTCAAAAAAGTTTACAAAGCAATCATTAATCTTTTTTCTTAGAAAATCAATTTTCAATTTTGTCTATTCTATTATTCATAAACCTCAATTTATTATTTTTTTCTGTAAGATTTTGAGGATGAACTAGAACGTGTTGAAGAGCTCCTATATGAGCTTTTTGAATAAGAACTGGAAGGTCTGGAATAGGATCTATGAGAATATGATTTTGTGGAAGGTTTTGAATAAGTTTTATATGATGAACATTTTTTATTTGATGATGAATAATATGAAGGAGAGGAAGATCTATATCTATTAGTGTTGTAGGATTTATAGGAACTTTTGTGTGAAGGTTCGGAATAAGTTTTATATGATGAATAATATCTTTTATTTTTGTATGTTGGTTTTGAGCTAGATTTATATGAAGAGGAGTAGTATTTATTATTTGTTGAATATGATTGTGAAGTATATCTTTTTGCAGTTTTATATGTATGTGAATTATATGATTTTTTGGAATATTTAGGTGAATATGAAGAACTATAACTGGCTACTTTTCCCTTTTTTGATGAAGCGTAATATGAGGAGGTGGTATTTCCTCTTTCAGAACTTGATGAATATTTGCTTGATGAAAGATATGAAGGTCCTTGTTTTTTCTTTTTTACTTTATGTTTTTTTGAGCTTGAGCTTTTTGAAGATGAATAAGAGGATTTTTTTGATTTTGAAGATGATTTGTATTTATATGTTGAGCTCTTTTTTTTAATTTTTGGTTCTGGGGAATATTTATAAGTTGATTTTTTACTTGATTTATAGGTTCCATAAGTTTTATTAGAGCTTTTTTTGTATGTTACTTTCTTTGTTTTATGAGAAGTTGAATATTTAAAAGTTTTGGCTTTTGAGCTTGAGGTTCCTGAGTATTTATAAACAATATTTTTGTTTTTGTTTACTTTTGAGACACCGGGATAAGATTTGATTACTTTATATTTATTTGTTGATACTATACCGCTTTTCTTGTAAACAACTGATTTGCCCTTTGCATTTATAACATTGACTTTGGAAATATGAGGTCTTACTCTTGGGGATATTCCTTTATATGCTAAGGTCTTTTTTGAAATAACGCCTGACTTTAAAGCAACCCTATCAATTCTTGATGCGTGTAAATGATTTTTTCTTATAATAATTGTTGACCTTGAATGAAATGGAAACCCATTATGGTAGCGATAATTTCTATACCATCTTCCATTCATTACTATAACTGGTCTGTTGTAATAACTTAAAGGGCACCAACCATAATAATAGTTATTCCAACCCCAGGAAACCCATGCAGGAGACCATCTGTATCCAGGTATCCAATACCAGCCGTCAATAGTGCTCCAATGCCATCTTCCATAATGGGAAGTATACCATCCCCATGGATCATATGAAGTCCATACATTACCATAATAAGGGTTCCATATCCATCTTCCATTATAATATGGCCTCCATGATGTGTTTATATTGTAAGGAAACCATGTATATGAGTTATAAGTGCTGTTATATCTCCATCTACCATTACGTGATAACTCATATTCATAATCTTCATAGCCTGCTTCAAGATATCTTGAAGAAGCGTAGCGAGAATAGTTAGTCGAGTTATTTCTTTTTTGATTCCAAATGTCAAAATCATCTTTTTCAGATGAGTAGAAGTAAAAAGGTCTCTCTTTTACTCCTCCGTCAGACATTACAATTTTCTGATTTGTTCTTACTTTCCTTGGATAATTATCTCCAGCTACTTCAGCAATGCCCTTGTAAACATAAATTTCTGTATTTCCCTGTTGATTAACATTTATTCTGTATAAACCATTATTTAATAGAAAGATTCCACAGTCAGGAGTTTGGATTTCAATATCTTTATCATAGTCAAGTTTTGCAATATCAAGATAAATCCCACCATTATTTAGTCTGAAACTCATATTAGTTGTTCTTAATTCAGGTGCTTTTTCAATAGTTATATTTGTATCATAATCCAATCTTAAATAGTTCAATTTTCCCAGGTAGATTTCTAATCTACCGTCAGTTGTCCCAATTGCATCCTTTTCAAATATAGGAAGGTTAACTGTTGCTTCTTCGATTCCTTCATCATAGCTGCGTTTGACAAATGTTTCACCTTGGGTGTATTTTACCCTTAAAACCTTTGCCTTGTCATAATATTTTGCCTCAGAGATCTGTTGGTTGGAATAATCAGAATATATGAATAAACTTAAAAAGCATAAGCTTAAAATCAATACAATAAATTTTTTCATTTTTTCCTCCTACTAAACAGCAGCAAGTTTCATGCCAATGAAAAGGGGGTTAAAGTGTCACATTTTTAGGACATTTTTTCTATTTGTGTCCTATTTTTAGGACACTTTATAAGCAAAAACAAGTTAATAATTTAGGTTTAATAACTTTTTTAAGCTTCTGGTTGTGCGGCATCAACAGGGCAAACCTCAGCACATGCTCCGCAATCAGTACATAGTTTTGCATCTATCACATAAATTTCATCTCCCATTGATATTGCTTCTACTGGGCACTCACTTTCGCAAGCTCCACAGCTAATACATGTGTCTTCAATATGATATGCCATATTTTCCTCCTTTTAAAGATGATATTTTAATTAGAAAAAAGCTTTTTGTCAACAGAAAACAGTGTTTGAACCTTTTTTTAAATTTTTCGTTTAATAAATAAAGATATAAGGAAGTATTTTATGAAGAAATTGTTTTTTATTCTATTATTAGCAAATCTATTGTTTTATAGGAACATTTACGCAGAAAATAATAAGTCAGTTCTAAAAATCTATTCTAAAGATAAAATTTTTGTTATTAAAAAGACTGAATCAAAAATTAAGATAGATGGGGTTATTAATAAAGAAGAGTGGAAAGATGCCATAATAATTAAACTTAATAATGAGATTATGCCTGGAGAGAATATTTTAGCTCCAGTAGAAACAGAATGTTTTATGGTTTATACTGACTCAGTATTTTATGTGGCATTTAAGGCTTATGATAAGAACCCCTCAAAGATCAGAGCTCATCTTTCAGATAGAGATAATGCATGGAGAGATGATATAGTCGGGGTTATTCTTGATACATTTAATGATGAGAATAGAGCTTTTGCATTTTTCTCCAACCCTTTGGGTGTTCAGGCTGATGAAATTTATAGTAATGGTGGAAGCTATGAGGATGATTCATGGGATGCAATATGGGACTCAGCAGGAAAAATAACTGATTTTGGATATGTTGTTGAAATTGCAATACCTTTTAGTTCAC
Organism: Candidatus Aminicenantota bacterium; assembly: GCA_030620255.1. Lineage (GTDB taxonomy): Bacteria > Acidobacteriota > Aminicenantia > UBA2199 > UBA2199 > JAUWNT01. Next base: position 8,046 of record JAUXFB010000031.1, read on the forward strand.
TTCAGTTTCAGGGTTCTGCTGTTGAACAAATATGGGGATTTGCTCCATTGAGGATTTATCCCAGAAGTAAGCGTCATCAAATAAGCTCATTTAAGCATAATCGTGATAATGATTGTCTGATATGTCAATTTTTAAAATTAAAAGGTTTTAAATCTATTTCTTCTGGTAAAAACATTGAATTGGATCCAACAATTACAGGAGTTAGAACAGATGAGAGAAAAGAATTTCCTGATGGTCCTTTAGAGAAATTATATTCATCATTCGAATTTGGTATCTCAGGTAAATGGGGTTTTACAAATAATCTTACTTTGAGTGGGGCTATAAACCCTGATTTTTCTCAAGTAGAGGCTGATTCTGCTCAACTTGATATTAATACACAATTTGCACTCTATTATCAAGAAAAAAGGCCATTTTTTCTGGAAGGAAATGATTTTTGTAATACTCCTCTTGAAGCTGTATATACCAGAACAGTTGCAGATCCTGACTGGGGTATAAAATTGACCGGAAAAGATGGGAAAAGTGCATATGGATTTTTTACTTTACAGGATGCTACAACAAATCTTATATTCCCCGGATCTGAAGATTCTGA
>JAUXFB010000161.1 GCA_030620255.1 Candidatus Aminicenantota bacterium
ACTAAATGTAGTTTTCCTTTATATTTGTTTGATAAAATCCTCAAATATTCAGTTCCAAATCTTATACTGATTTCAGGGTTTATAAGGTCTCCTCTGGATAGTTTTATTTTGTATTTTGATGCAAGTTTTTTAGCTGTATTTGGAATTAGTTGCATTAAACCATAAGCATTGGAAGGAGATTTTATATTTGCTCTAAAGAAACTCTCTTCTCTGATAAGTGCTAAAACAAGATAAGGGTCTATTTTGTTAATGTTGCTGTATTTCATAATCAGGGTTTTATATTTTATTGGCAAGTAAATCTCTTTCAAGAATTTTGGTAAAATAATTGATTGGTAACAATTGATGTTGTTTTTGAATGTAACAAATGATTTGTAAAAATTTTCCTGTTTTAGATAGATTAATGATTTTATAATACTTAACATATTATTGTCTGAATAACTTAGTTGTTTCTCTTTCCTTGCCAGATCTATCAAGTCGAAAGATTCGTCAATTAAATTGTATCTTAGCAATATTTTTAATTCTTTTATTATTTTATTGAAAAAATCACCTGGTTCTTTATTTATAAGGTTAGTAAAAGCACCTAACTTATGGTGTAAGGAAATATTGTTAGTTTCAAATTTATTTTTATTATTATCAAATATTTTCACAAAATAATAAGAAAATGGATATTTCTCAAGCTTTTTAGGTTTTGTTTTTTTTAATTCCCCTAACCAGTATTCATTTGCAATCCAGTATGAAGTGATTTTCGAATGAGTTCCTTTTTCAAAACATTCAATTGATAGATTTTTATTATTCTGCTTGAAATTAACCCATGCTAAAAGCCATAAAGCTTTCCAAAGCTTTGGATTTTCAGGGTTTTTTAGATTAATGTATTTATCAAATAATTTTGTTGATAGGTCAAGTTCATTTTTTAAAAGAAATATGCTGGCTGAATTAAATAAGAGTTCAGGGTAGACATCTCTATCATTTTTTAAATCATCTATTTTTTTTAGTATATCTTTATGATTATTCAGCCTTATATCAATTTTTATTTCTATTTTTTTTCTATGGTTAATTAATCTTTTTGATTTTATCTTTTTTAATGTGTTTTTTGCTCTGCTGTATTTTTTCTTTTTGTAATAATATTCAGCATAAAATAGGTTTATTAATTGAGGAGACTTTATATAGCTCTTTTCTTTAAATATCTCTGAAAATTGGTTGCGTTCTGCAAGATAGGTGAATTTTTTATACCAATAATCATAATCGAGCTTTCTAAGAAATGAAGTCAGATGATTTTTTGGTAGTATGTTTGTGAAAGCTTTCAATTTGTGATATTTGAACATATCCTTGAAAATCTCAAATGCTTTTGATACATTTTTTGTTTTTATCAAACTGTTAATTAAAATTAATTTAATATCAAAATTGTCAATTGAGTTTGAACTTAATGATTTAATTATATGCTTGTACTTTTTCTGCGCATAAAGATATTTCAAATGCAACTCAAATTTTCTTTTTGAAATATAAAAGTGTTTATTATCTAAATTGTTAAATAAATCAGGTATTTGGCTATATTTTTGTTTTTCAAGAAAAGATTCTGCGGTTTTAATTTTAAATACATCATTAATAAGAGGATTTTTTATATTACTTGCGTCATTCTCGTTTAAATCAAAAGAACTTCTGATTTTTAAGAATAAGTTTAAAGTTCTGTAATTCTTAAAAAGATGTTTGTTAATAGCTGTTGCTTGATAATTATTTTTTCCTGTAATCTGTATAATATTTAGTATTATAAGAGAAGAAAATATTGAAAATATCAAAACTATTTCTATTATAAATAATTTTTTTAAAGTATTGTTTCTAAAAAAGAGTTTCAAATGGATAGCCTCTTAATGCTTCTTTGTCTCCCTTTGCCAGTATTTTAACAAGCTGTTTTTCAAATATTGAGACGTCATTAAATTTTCTCAAGTATTCCTCTTTTGCTTGTAATATTGCATTTTGTAAGCTTTTGTATAGATTTTTGCTATTTCTGGCTTCATCAATAATTAATTCATTGTATAATACCAAATCATTTATTATTACTCTTGCTTTTCGTTCAGGATCATTTATCTTTGTTGAATGGAAGAAATCTTCATATATGGGTTCTCTAAGATCTATTGGTTCTCTTTTGGGTTCTTCTGAGAATTCTTTAGTTTTTACTCTTGCAAGAAGTTTTTGTCTGAACGGAAGTAAGTTAAGGCTCATCTCTCCAACTGCTGAAATCATCTCAATTGCTTTTTCTCCAATTTCTTTATCTCCAAAAGAATCTGCATAAATTGCTGCTTGAGGTTTACCATTTACATAAAAAGGTAATACGAATATTTTGTTGGGCTTGTTCCCACCAAATCTGCTATATATAAGATGGTCATCTGGTTGGGATAAAGCTTTTCCAGAATATTTATCTTTGTTGTTTATAACATATCTGAAAATTGTGTTTGCAGAGAATGAAAGGAATATTTTTTTTACCTCATTGTTTCCAATTTCACCATTCTTATTTGAAAATCCTATTCCAGCCCATCCTACAAATTTATCATCTCGTAATAAAAATAGGGCAGCTCTATTGCAAAAAAGATTTATTCCTTCTAATAAATTGTCAATCAAATTTATTTGATTTGTAGAAGTTGAAATTTTTAATGTATATCTATGTAATAGACTGATTTTTTCTTCTTCAATATTCTCTTCTTTTGTTTCTAGATATTTTGGTATTTCATATGTGAAAAAGTCATCTGATGGTATTATATTTTCTAAGTTGGTTTCAATTTTGTTTTTCAATGAATTTATTTTTGAAATGATTAAACTCATCTTTTCGTTTAATATTGAGTCAATAAATTTTTTTACCTTCTCATCAGGCATTTTTAAGCCTCCCTCTTTATACACCAGTTTCCAGACGGTTTGCAAGCATTTCTGGAAGTCCAGCGTCTCTTATTTTTTTTTGTGTTTTTTTTATATTATATGTGTACCTTTGAAAAATTATCTCCTTTTTGGATGAGTCTAGGATTATAAAACTTGAATTTGGGTTTTTGTCCCTTGGCTGACCAATTGAGCCTGGATTTATTAAGTATTTGGTGTTTGGGTCAAGTTTTATCTTTGTGTTTTTAGTTAAAGGTACAGTGTCTATTTTTCCATGTCTGAGTAAGTAAATAATAGGAAAATGAGTGTGCCCAAAAAACCCGATTGATGTAGTCATAAACCTAAATGATTCCTTAGCTTCAAATATTGAGAATACATAATAGTCTTCATCAAAAGTCGAACCATGACAAATAGTGATAAAATGATCAACAATTATCGGTCCTTTTTTTAAATTTTTTAAAAATTTCTTATTACTCTCTGTAATCTGATTCTTATTCCATTCTGCAGAAAAAGCAGCAACTGGATTAAAAAAAGATGAGGATTCAATCTCAGCAACAACTTTATCATGGTTACCTCTAACACTATATGTGTTTTTCAGTTTTTTAAATAAATTTATTACTTCATCTGGATTTGAACCATATCCTACAAGATCTCCTAAGAATAATAATTTGTCGCTAGTTTCGACCCTTTTTAGAGTTAAAAATTTCCCAAAAGCTTCTAAGTTACTATGAATGTCGCTAAATATAATATACTTCATTAATTATTATTATATTGTTTATTTACAGAATTAACAAGTTTGTTCTCTTTGTTTGTGATTCCAAACCTTTTTTTCTTTTTATATTTTTTATTCTTTATCATTTGTTGTTTTTCTATTTAAATCTTGAGAGTACTTGCTCCTTTACCTCTGTGTATAATTCCTGATTGAACGAAATTTTATAATCTTCTCTTTTGTTTAGCATATAGGTAGTAAAGAAATTGTTTTTAAGTTCTTCCTTCTTTTTTGTGTAAAATTCTATCTTGTCATTTTTAAAATCATATTTACTGGTTATTTTTTTATTTTTTATTTTTAAAATAACAACTTCTAATTGATATTCTATTGGTTTTGAGTATTTATCTAAATCTAAAGAGAATATAAAGTCATCGAGTTTATTTTTTTGCGGGAGAAAAGATAACTTGTTTCCCCTTTTATACGTGTAGTTGTTTGAGCTTAAATTATTTTTTTTAAGAAATCCTTCTTTTGATTTTTCATTAATATTTAGATTATTTAATGTAATTGAGATTTCTTTAGCATTGTCTATTAATAGATTCATTTTTTTTATGTGTATTATTTTTTCTTGCACTTTTTCTTTTATATTTTCAAATTTTTCAATTTCAGGTTCTATTATTTTTGATAATTGCACAATTGCAATTCCTTTTATAAATTCAACTGGGAAAATTGTTTCGTTTTTATTTAAAGTAAATAATTTTCTTGAGATATAACCAACTTCATCTAAGTTTTTAATAGATTGTCCATTTGATAAAGCTTCAGTTTCAATTATTTTCATGCCGAGTTCCCTTGCTCTATCTTTAATGTTCTTTTTATTTTTTAATTTTGCATAGATTTTCCCCAATTTACCCTTTACAAGGTTGGTTAATTTTTCTCTTTCAATTATATCCTTTATCCTTTTTTTTGCTGTTTCAAATGTTTGTTGGTTCTCTGGGACTTTTTCAGAGATATGAATAATTGAGAACCCTGTTAGTGTGTCGATTGGAGAAGATATTTGGTTTGCTTTGAGACGTTCAATAATACTTAGCTCCTGTGTGGTAAAGTTTTTCCATTGCCATAAGCCCCAGTCTCCTCCATTTTCAGCCTTATCATCCTGAGAAAATTCTTTTGCTTTTTTGGAAAAATTTTCTTTGTTTAGTTTTTTGTTTAATTCTTCAACGTCTTTTAATTTTTCTTCTCTA
>JAUXFB010000097.1 GCA_030620255.1 Candidatus Aminicenantota bacterium
AAAGCGCTTCATCAAAATATTTTGTTTCCTTAAAATCTGATTTTTTTAAGAATTTTACATACTTGAATGCAGATTTACCTTTAAATTCGCACCCTGTAAATATTGCATCATCATAGAATACAACATTATGTACAGTTTTTTTATCTTCATCATTAATATAAGCAAGAAAATCATTTGCAAAAGAACAGTTAACAAATGATACAGGAACACGTACATGCACAATGTATTCTTTATGACACAAACCTGATCTCTTTAATGTAATATCTTTTACAGACCTGAAGTCAACATCTCCCGTAATCTCAACGTTTTTGTAAGAAACTGCTTCTCCATTGTTAATCTTTTTAATAATATCATTTGCCTTTACCTGAGCTTTTGAATAACAAAGGGTTAAGACAAAAAAGATAATAAGAATAAAAATAATAATTTTTTTCATAGTTTTTTTCCTCCTTTTTTAAAAAAACATAATTCTAACACTGTTCTAATATAACGATACAATAGTGCAAAATGTTCCTGAAAAATTCTACATGGATAAGAAGGCTAAAAATGTAATTCGAAATCTTGACAATTTAATGGAATTTAATTACAATTTCTTTGGATTTTATAAGGAGTTAAAATGAGAAAAATTTTAATAACAGGAGCTGTTGGTCAGATAGGTTCTGATTTAACAATGTATTTAAGAGAAAAACATGGCAATGAAAATGTTGTTGCCATAGGCCATAGGACAAAACCTTCAGAGAAATTATTAAATTCAGGTGCATTTGAATTTATAAAAATTGAAGACATCAATGAAGTAGAAAATGTCATAAAGAAATATAATATAGGTACTATTTATCATCTTGCTGCAATCCTTTCTGCAATTGGTGAAAAAAACCCTCAACTTGCATGGAATGTAAATATAAATGGGCTGTACAATATTCTTGAAGTTTCAAGAGAATACAAATGTTCATTATTTGTCCCAAGTTCAATTGGTGCCTTTGGACCCTCAACACCTGCAGATAACACACCACAGGATACAATACAAAGACCCACTTCTATGTATGGGGTCACAAAAGTTGCAGGTGAGCTTCTTTGTGATTATTATTATACAAGATTCAATGTTGACACAAGAGGAGTCAGATATCCGGGATTGATTTCATATGAAACCTTACCAGGTGGAGGAACTACTGATTATTCAGTTGAGATATTTTATGAAGCAATCAAAAACAAAAAATATACATGTTTTCTCAAACATGACACTATGTTAGATATGATGTATATGCCCGATGCAATCAAAGGGTGTGTAGATTTAATGGAAGCTGACCCTGCAAAACTCAAGCACAGGAATGCTTTTAACTTAACAGCCACCAATTTTACACCTGAACAGATTGCTACTGAAATAAAAAAACATATACCAGAATTTCAAATAGACTATGATGTTGACCCTATAAGACAAGCTATTGCAGATTCATGGCCAAACCACATGGATGACTCAGCTGCAAGAGAAGAATGGGGGTGGAATCCTAAATATGATCTTGAATTAATGACAAAAGATATGCTTGAAAAGCTTGAAATAAAACTCAAGAAAGAATAGGGGTTTGATAAATCAAACCCAAAGTAAAAAGGTAAAAGGAAAAAGTAGGATTTGGGATTTAGGATATGGTGGAAAAAATATCAAGTAAAAATTCATCACTTGTTATTTTGACTCTTCGACACCTCAACATTTCGACTTAGGCTTAAACTTAGACTTAAACTGATAAAGGAAATACTATTCAACCAATAGCAAAATAAGGGTCAGTTCTTCTTGACAGAAAAGTTAAAAAATACTAATATAAAAAAACAATGAAATACTTTAAATTGATTTTAATTCTTTTATTAATTATTCTCTTATTGGCTATTTTCTTCAAAGATGCTAATTTCAAAAATGTTTTTAATGAAATAAAAAACATCAATCCAGTTTATCCACTTTTATTTATACTTGGAATATTTATAAATATGATTGTAAGAAGTTATAGATGGGGACTTATTCTTAAGCAATATAAGGAAAAAATATCTTTAAAGACATTGATTAATTTTACTGCAATTGGTTTTTTTATAAATTTCCTTCCTGGAAGAGTAGGAGAGATCGCCAGAGGAATATTAATAGCGAGAAAAGAAAAGATAAATCAAAGTTATGGTCTTGCTTCTGTTATAATAGAAAGATTGATAGATGTGCTAATGGTTGTTATCTTATTTTTATTATCGCTCTTTTTTATAAGAGATAGCAACACCCCTTTTATGATGAATTTAAAAAAGATATCCTATTTTATGCTTCCTATTATTGTATTTATTTTTCTTTTGTTCTATCTCATTAACTCAAAAAAAAATCTTTCTTATATTGAAAAAGCAATACGTTTCCTTGCAAAAATACTGCCACATAAATTAAGGGAAAAAGCTGTTAATTTCACACTGAATTTTATTAAAGGCTTAAGGCTGAATTTAAGATTTATTGATTTCTTAAAACTTTTTCTCTCTTCTTTACTTGTATGGATAGTTTTAATCCCCTTTTACTGGATCTTAATGAAAGGACTTGATATAAATGTTAGTTTATTTGAGACTATTCCTTTTTTCAGTATAACTGTAATAGCTGCTGCAATTCCTACTCCTGGAATGGCAGGCAGTCTTGATGCTGGAGCAAAACTGGGTTTAATAACATTATTCAAGGTAGCGGAAAGTACAGCAGTTGCATATACTCTTGTGTTTCACTTCCTGATTTTATTATTTATTACGGTTTTTGGTCTAATATCTCTATGGATGCAGGGATTAAATTTTAAAATGATAAAAAATATAAAGGATAAAAAAAATGAAGTGCCCTTATTGCAATAATTTAGAAGACAAAGTAATGGAAACAAGAGAAAGTAAAGATGGAAATTATATTAGAAGAAGAAGGGAATGCTTAAGTTGTGGGAAGAGATTTACCACTTATGAGAAATTCGAAAATATTCCTCTAACTGTTGTAAAGAAAGATGGGAGAAGAGAAGAATTTGATATTGATAAAGTAAGAAAAGGTCTATATCGTGCTGTGGAAAAAAGGCCTGTTCCTACAAAACAAATAGAACAAATCGCTTTCCAAATTGAAGAGATGGTTTCTAACAGTGAAAAGGAAGTAAAAACAAAAAAAATCGGGGAATATATAATGGAGAAATTAAAATCTCTTGACAAAGTCGCATACGTAAGATTTGCTTCAGTTTACCTTGAATTCAAAAGTCTTGAAGAATTTCTATGTGAACTTAACAATTTGCTAAAAAAGGAGGAGTAAATGGAAAAAAAAAATTACCCTTTTTTTGAAATAGAAATAGGGAAAAATTTTTCAAAAGGTATTAGTACAAATGTTGACTGGGAGCCAAGAACAAATATAATTGAAACCAAAAATTCATTGATTGTTGAAGTTGAACTCCCGGGTGTAAATAAAGAAGATGTTTCTATCTTTCTACAAAGCAGCAGGGAATTAATAATAAAGGGAGTAAAAAAACAACCTAAAATAGATAAAGACCAGGTTACATACTATCTATTTGAAAGAGAATTTGGAAACTTTTATAAACATATTGTAATTGATATTTTTCTAGATACTTCAAACATTAAATCAATTATGGATAATGGCGTTTTAATAGTTAAAATAGCTAAAAAAAATAGTAAAACAATTTCAGGTGATATTAAATAAAGAGGAAGAAAATGGCAAATGAGAAAAGAGAAAAAAACCAAGATATTCAAAAAAATGAAACCAAAGATAAATTAAAAATCCCGGAAACTCTTCCTGTTCTTGTACTGAGAGATATAGTAGTTTTCCCCTATATGATTGTCCCTCTATATGTTGGCAGGGATAAATCAAAAAAAGCTGTTGATAAGGCACTAAATTCCAATAGACTGATAGTGCTTTTAACTCAAAAAGAGGGGGATATTGAAAATCCATCAAAAAATGATTTATATATGTTTGGAACTGTTGCTTTAATTGTTAGAATGCTAAAACTTCCAGATGGAAGAATGAGAGTGTTAGCGCAAGGAGTTTCAAGAGTAAAAATAAATTCAATTGAAGATAACAGTAAAATCATAACTTCAAAAATCAGCACTATTGAAGATAAAGAACCTAAAATATTAAAACTAGAAGAAAAAGCTCTTGTTAAAAATGTACGTCAGAAATTTGAACAAACAGCAAAATTAGGTAAGCAAATTCCAAATGAGATTTTTGTAATTATTGAAAACATTGATGAACCAGGAAAACTTGCTGATATTATTGCATCACATCTTGATTTAAAAATAGATGATTCAGAAAAAATCCTTAAAGAAGAAGAACCTATAAAAAGATTACAAAAAGTCTATGAATTTTTAACTTATGAATTAGAAATGCTTAATATTCAAAATAAAATAACTTTAAAAGCTCAGGGTGAAATGGACAAAAACCAAAAAGAATATTTTTTAAGACAGCAATTGAGAGCAATACAGAGAGAATTGGGAGAAGAAGGAGAAAATGCAGAAGAAATAAAGAACTACCGTAAAAAATTAGAAGAAATAAAAATGCCTAAAAATGCAAAAAAAGAGGCTAAAAAGAATATTGAAAAACTACAAAAGATGCACCCTGAATCAGCTGAAAGCACTGTTGTAAGAAATTACCTGGACTGGATGCTGGAACTCCCATGGTCTATTTCAACAAAAGATAATTTAAATATAAAAAGAGCTAAAGAAATATTAGATCAAGACCATTATGGACTTGAAAAAGTAAAAGAGAGAATACTTGAATATTTGAGTGTAAAAAAACTGACTAACAAAACTCATGGATCAATACTTTGTTTTGTAGGTCCCCCTGGTGTAGGTAAAACATCACTTGGCAAATCAATTGCAAGAGCATTAAACAAAAAGTTTATCAGAATATCTTTAGGTGGAGTAAGGGATGAAGCAGAAATTAGAGGGCATCGAAGAACATATATTGGAGCTATGCCAGGAAAGATCATACAGAATATAAAAAGAAGTGGCTCAAACAACCCTGTTTTTATGATAGATGAAGTTGATAAGATTGGTACAGATTTTCGAGGCGATCCATCTTCCGCATTACTTGAAGTTCTTGACCCTGAACAAAACAATTCATTTGTTGACCATTATCTTGATATTGCTTTTGACCTTTCAAAAGTTCTTTTCATAACAACAGCAAATACACTTGAAACTATCCAGCCTGCTTTTCGAGACAGAATGGAAATAATTCATATTCATGGATATACTCAAGAAGAAAAAATAGAAATCGCAAAACGACATTTACTAAAAAGGCAGATATATGAAAATGGCCTTGATAAAGAATTAATCAGTTTTAGTAAAGGTGCAATACAAAATTTGATTGCTTTATATACAAGAGAAGCAGGTGTAAGAAACTTAGAACGTGAAATTGGAAATGTGTGCAGAAAAATCGCCCATAAAATTGCAGCTGGAACAAAAAAACTATATAAGATTAGCACAAGAAATATCGAAAAATATGCAGGATTACCTAAATTATTTAAAGATCAGCTTTTAGAAGAAGATTCTATAGGTGTTGCAACTGGTATGGCATGGACACCTTATGGTGGAGACATTCTCTTTATTGAAGTAAAACTGTTCCCAGGAAAGGGTAATCTGATATTAACAGGATCTCTTGGTGATGTAATGAAAGAATCAGCAACTGCTGCATTGAGCTTTTTAAAATCAAAAGCAAAACAACTGTTAATAAAGGAAACACAATTTGAAAAAAACGATATTCACATTCATGTTCCTGAAGGTGGTATACCTAAAGATGGTCCTTCTGCGGGTATAACTGTGACTACAGCCCTATGCTCTGCTTTTACATCGGTCCCAATAAACAGAAAAGTGTCAATGACAGGTGAAATAACATTAAGAGGGAAAATACTCCCTGTTGGAGGAGTAAAGGAAAAGATTTTAGCTGCAAAACGAGCTGGTATAAATAAAATAGTTCTACCATTTGAAAATAAAAAGGATCTTACAGAGTTAAAAGAGGCTTACTTAACAGGGATTGAATTTGTGTTCGTAAAAAAAATAGAGGAAGCAGTTAACACAGCTATGTGTAAAAAGATCTTTTTATGAATGAACAAA
>JAUXFB010000128.1 GCA_030620255.1 Candidatus Aminicenantota bacterium
GGAATATATGTTATAAGTAGAACTGCTATGATTTGTATGAAGAAAAATGGTAGAACATCTTTGTATAGCTTTCCCATTGGTTCATTGAAACGGTAGGAAGCAAGAAATAGATTCAATCCAACAGGAGGTGTCATGTAACCAAGTTCCATGTTGGCAAGGAAGATTATACCAAGATGAACAGGATGAATACCAAAGATACTTCCAAGAGGAATGATAAGTGGCACAACAACCATAATTGCTGAAAATATATCCATTAAGCAACCTGTGGTAAGTAGTGCAAGGTTTAAGAGTAAAAGGAAAACATATTTTGAGCTTATATTCGCCTGAACCCATGCACTCAATTTCATTGGGATTTGAGCATCAATTATAAAGTAGGAAAGCCCCTTTGCTACAGATAGAATTATTAAAATGCCTCCAATAATTACTACAGCTTTTAGAAATATTTCAGGTAGTCTCTTGAATTCTATATCTCTATGTATAAATACCTCTATTACAAATGAATAAACAAGTGCAATTGCAGCACTCTCAACAAGAGTAGTCAGGCCACCAAAGTATGCAGAAACAATAACAACAGGAAGCAGTATCTCCCACATTGATGACTTCAGAGCTGAGAAAGCCTCCTTAATTTCAAATGATTCTCTTTTAATCTTATTTTTTGAAGTAAAGATAATGCAGAAAATAACAAGAGCAAGTACCATAACAACACCCGGCAATACACCTCCAATGAACATATCTTTGATACTAACTCCAGCAATCACTCCATAGATAATAATTGGAAGACTTGGTGGAAATAACAATCCAATACTGCCAGATGCAGTTATCAGGCCAAGAGTGAACCTTCTTTTATAATTACTATCTATTAGCACAAATGATAATAACCCTCCAAGTGCCAATATTGTTACACCAGAAGCACCGGTAAAAGTTGTAAAGAATGCACAAACCAATATTGTCATTACAGCAAGACCGCCCGGGAACCATGAAAAAAATGCTTTAAAAAATCTTACAAGGCGCTCTCCAGCTTTACTTTCAGAAAGAATAAAGCCTGTAACAGTAAATAGAGGTATTGCAGGTATTGAATGACTTATAAGCATTGAGTATGCTTCATTAGGGATTACTTCAAGGGGTCCTGAAACTCTAGCAAAAAGAAGGTATGCAATACCACCAAGAACAACAAAAAGTGGTGTACCCAAAACTGCAAGAACAATGAATGTTAGAATTAATGGTACAGCAATAATTCCAATAATTGTGTGACAAAATCCAAGAATTGCTTCAATTGATGAGGGAAGTTCATTAAAAAGTAATGATAGTAAATTTGAAATAGAATCAGAGGCTAAAAAGCTTCCAAAGATTATTCCAGATGAAGCAATTAGTCTATACAGTCCTTTTTTTTCAATAGCAGTAATAAAACGAATTGCCATAACTGCATAGCCGATTACCATTATCATCCCAATCATTCTAATTGGGAAGATACCAATCTTTTTAGAAGGGTCAAAACCATTAAAAACAAAGGATAGAGCACTCCAGAAGAATGCAGTTGTCATCATAGAGGAGAAAAGCATATTAACAGTATAAATTCGTGATTTTAAAGGTTCATTGATTTTTAAGGTTAAAGACAAAGATAAATGCTTTTTCTCTCTTGATGTGATCATTGCTCCAAGAAAAGTGACAAAGATAACAAGATGGTGAGTATAATCCGTGCTATATGATATGCTTGTTTGAAAGAATTTTCTTGCTATAACCTCAAGAAATGGGATTAAAGCAAGAAGCAAAACTGCAATAAATACGGAAATGTTTTCAACTCTGTGTAAAAGATTAATTATTCCTTTTATTTTGTTTTTCATTTGGGTTTTTTTTTCTATACTCTTCTATATACTGCTTACATAAATTGTATATTTCCTCAGAAAAAGCCTTGCCTACCAATTTATCCAGGCCCTTATTTGCAGCAGCTCTCCATTTTTCCAATGCATCAGCAGGTGCATTATTTATGCGTAAACCATGTTTTTTCATCTCTCTAATGGCATCTTTTTCAAGTTTTTTTGTTTTTATAGAAAGATTATATGCCATTTTTTTTGCAACATTAATCATCTTGTTTTTAAACTCATCAGGTATATGTTTCCATATTTTGTTTGAAATAATAATCCCACCTATAACAGGTGCTATTTTCAATTGATACATATTCTTTGCAAGGGCAAAATACTGGCCTGATGCGGCAATGATAGGTGGAAGGTAGAATGAATCTACCATACCACTCTGTAAAGCCATCATAGTATCTTTCAATTCATTTGGAACTATCCTGTATCCGGATTTTCTCCAGGCATTTGCCATAGCAGTTATACCGGTACTGAAAGAGAGCTTACACTTTTTCAGATCCTTTGGGTAAAATATAGGTTTCTTTGAAAAAAAGTATACCCATCCAGCGTTTGACCACACAATGACTTTAAATCCCTTTTTTTCTATATTCTTCTCAAATAAGGGAGTGACCTTTGTCATTATAAAGTCAAGCTCATCATCAGAATCCAGGAAAAAAGGAAAGTTAAATATATATGAATCAGGATTTATTTCTGTAATTCCAATATTTGTAAAAACAGCTCCACCAAGTATGCCCATACGTATTTTTCTTACCATATCCTTTTCACTTCCAGCAATACCACCTGCATATATCTTAATCCTTACTAAACCTTTTGTTATTTTTCCCCACTCTATTCCAAGTTTCCTTAACTCTTTTATCCATGGTGACCGCAGGGGTGCAACAGTTCCAATCTTTATGGTCATGGCTCTTAAATTGCCTATAAAAAAGATAAATAAAACAAAATATAATATATACGATCTTATTGAGTTTTTTCTCATTGTTCTTCTCTATTGGGTTCATTTTGATTTCTATTTTCATTTTCCTGTTCAAGAAAGAAATCATCTTCATGCTCCAGCAGCCATCTTGCTTTTCTCTGGTTAAGAATATTTATAAGTCTATTATTCTTATCTATATTTGGATCAATTTTTATAGCTTTATTTAAAAGTCTCCTGAATTCTTTTCTGTTTTGTTCTTGTACACATACAGTTGTTGCAAGAGAAAGATATGGGGATGTTTTTCCCCCTTTTGAGGCTTCAATTGCTTTTTTAAAATGGTATCTTGCCTTTTTAAAATCCCCTTCCATATAGTCAGGCATAGAACCATAGTACAGAATATAGAAATCATGTATAGCTCCATTATCATAATTCTCATCAAGTTCGAGTACTTTTTTTATCATTTCCTTTGCACCAGGTACAGTTAATCCGAGTTTCATATCAAGAGGCTCAATTGCAAATGCTCCAAGCCATCCAACTGCACCCCAGTAAAGAAGCTCTGCATCCTTTTTTTTTATTGGTGCTAAAGCCTCCTTGTAATTTTTATCATATAATAATTTTGAAAATCCAGTGTATTTACTATTAATAGAATTTAGTATAATATCACGCCCCCTTAGGTATAAATTTTTTGCACGTTGTAGTAAATGCTCTTGTTTAGTGTATTCTTCTTCAGACATCATATTCGCAGGTGTTTGTAAAAATGCATTTGCATACATTATATAAAGAGATCCTGTGTAAAGTTGAAGTCCCCTGTGTTTAGGAATTGTGACCATTAATGATTCATACATTTTAATTGCAAATGGTAGAGCATCTCCAACAAATTCAGGATCATTATCTCCTGAAAAAACAGAGCTGTTTCCAGAACTCGTAAGAGCATTTGCAACCTGATTCATTGCTATTTTTTTTATTGAACAGAAACTCGTTAACAAAACAGAAGTAAGTATTAATATTAAATTTTTTTTTATTTTCATTTTATAACCTTGGAAGAATTTTATTCAAAAAAAGTGGTAATGTCAATATCAGGTTTTGTCTATTTTTTGCTTTTTAGTATTACTTTTATAATTTTATCTTTTTTTGGAATAGAATTAAATCTTTTTATCTCTTTTCCGTTTTTAAATATAATAGTTGTTGGTACTCCAAGAATGAAGTATTTCTGAGCGATTTCAGTGTTCTCCACTACATTTAATTCAAAACAAGAAATTTTTGTCTCTTTTAGTTCTTCATATACTTTTTCCAATATTGGTGGAACCTTTTTACATGGTGCACACCCTGGAGAACTAAAATCAATGATAACATATTCAGATGATTTTAACTTATTTTCAAATTCATTTGATCCTATTTTTTCCACTATTTTTCCTGTAAAAGTTTTTTTATTTTATCTTTTATAATTTTCAGGTTGCCTGATCCAACTTCAATTGAATCAATATTCCCTTTTTTATTAATGAATATCATTGTAGGAATTCCTGTTATTCTATACTTTTCTAAATCTCTTCCTTCATTTGATATTGCAATAGGATAATTGATTTTATTTCGTTCAATGAATTTTTTTGTCAAAGCTATCTCTTCTTCTCTATTTACCTTTCCCTTGTTTTCAACATTGTCTCTATACATTCCATAAAGTTTAGTAAAACCAATGATGACCAGTCCTTTATCTTTTAAATTTTTGAACTCTTCTATTAAGGTTGGAATAACTGTTATGCAAGGGCCACACCATGTTGCCCAGAAATCAATAACAACAACTTTTCCTTTTAGATATTTTAAAGATAAAGGCTGAGAATTGATCCAGGTCTCAGCGGAAATAGGAAGAGCTGATTTACCTATTAATTCAATGTGAGAAAGTTCTGATTTAAGAGAGGATTTTTCTCTTGAGTTGGTTGTTATTGATATTGCTTTATTTAGAAATTCTTTTGCTTTTATTAAATTTCCTTTGTCTTTTTCAATTGAAGCGAGTTTTGAATAAACTCTGGATTTGTAAATAGATAGATTTTTTGGTAAATCTTTGGATATTAAAAATTTGCTTGAAAATTCATTGATTATTTTCAAATCATCAGACATAAATGTAAAATATAAATAAGCCATAAAAAGGTCTTCATCTCTTTTCAATTTAGGTTCTATTTCTTTAAAAAGCTTTAATGCTTCTTCAGTGTTTCTTTTTGTAAACAAAATTTGAACCTTTACTTTTTTTGCTTCAATAATATATCTGGATTTTTTATTGATAAGAGTGTTTATTTTCTCTTCTGTTTTTTTTAATTTTGATTTATCAATTTGTGATAGGTTAAGCAATACTTTACTTCTTAAAATTTCAATTTTATCATTAGATGGGATGTTTTCGTATTTTTTTAATAATTCTTCAAGATCTTTTCTTTTTGTTTGTATAAAATTTGTATATTCATTTCTAGATTTTATTTTTTCAAGTTTTCCAGAGTGTTTTTTTTGAATTGTTTTATAGTCATTAGAGAAATTTTGGAATGTTTCTTTATCTTTTGCTGCCTGGCATGAA
>JAUXFB010000147.1 GCA_030620255.1 Candidatus Aminicenantota bacterium
ACTTTATATTGACATTTAATTAAAATTGTATTAGAAATATACATTACAAGATATACATTTAATAACAAAAAAAATGAAAAATAATAAATTTAAAATATACCTTGCCGCTGACCATGCTGGTTTTGAATTAAAGGAAGAAGTGAAAATACACCTTATAAAAAACAAGTACAAAATAGAGGATCTGGGTACACACACAACAAAACCTTCAAACTGGGTTAAGTATGGTGCAAAAGCTGCAGCCAAAATATCTAAAGACCCGGAAAATTCAAGAGCAATAAGCAGTTGTGGCTCTGGGCTTGGCATGTCAATAGTCTCAAATAAATTTAAAAATGTAAGAGCAACCTTATGCAATAATGAATTTATGGCAGAAATGAGCAGAAAACACAACAATTCAAATGTTCTAAATTTGGGAGCAAGAACCATTGATTTGGAAACTACATTAAAAATTGTAAGTATTTGGTTAAATACAGAATTTGAAGGAGGCAGACATCAAACAAGGCTTGATTATTTACAAAATAAAATAGAAAATAATAATTTCAAATAAGGAGTATACCATGCTAGAAAAAGATCTATATGAGTTGGACCCAGAAGTAGCTGAAGCTGTTTTGAACGAAACTATAAGGCAAAATGAAAATTTAGAATTAATTGCTTCCGAAAATTTTGTTCCAAATGGAATCATGGAAGCTATGAGCTCTGTTCTCACAAATAAATATGCTGAAGGATACCCAAAAAGACGATACTATGGAGGATGTGAAAATGTAGACATAACAGAAAAGCTTGCAATGGATAGAGCAAAAGAGCTATTCAGTGCTGAATATGCTAATGTACAACCACATTCTGGAACTCAAGCAAATATGGGAGTTTATATGGCAGTTCTTCAACCAGGTGACACTATGTTTGGGATGAACCTTTCACATGGTGGGCATCTATCCCATGGTCATCCATTAAATTTTACCGGGAAATTATACAATGTCGTGTTTTATGGAGTTAACAAGGAAACTGAAAGAATTGACTATGATGAGCTTGAAAAATTGGCTTTGGAACATAAACCAAAATTGATAATGGCAGGAGCATCTGCATATCCAAGATTTTTTGATTTTGATAGATTTAGAAAAATTGCAGATAAAGTTAGAGCAATTCTAGTTATTGATATGGCTCATGTTGCTGGACTAGTTGCTGCAGGTGTTCACCCCTCACCTATTCCATATGCAGATTATGTGACTTCAACAACACATAAAACATTAAGAGGACCAAGAGGTGGTTTTATTCTTTGTAAAAAGGAGTTCCGAAAAGAACTAAAAAGAGTCGTATTTCCAGGAATTCAAGGAGGTCCTTTAGAACATATAATAGCTGCAAAAGCAGTATGTTTTAAACTTGCAATGGAAGATGAATTTAAAGAATATCAAAAACAGGTAGTTAAAAATGCAAAAGTTCTTGCACACGAACTAAATAATAAGGGTCTAAGGATTGTATCTGGTGGAACTGATAACCACTTAATGCTCGTTGATGTCACTTCCCTAAATATAACTGGAAAGGATGCTGAAACTGCACTTGATATAGCAGGTATTACTGTAAACAAAAATACAATTCCATTTGACCAGAACCCTCCTCTTGTCTGTTCAGGGATCAGGGTTGGAACCCCTTCTATTACAACTAGAGGTATGAAAGAAGATGAAATGAAAGTAATAGCAGAACTTATTTTTGAAGCATTGAAAAATCATAACAATGAAGAAGTTCTAAAATCAATCAAGTCCAAAGTGATTGAACTTACCTCTTCTTTCCCAATATATAAGGATATTATTGAAAAATACTCTATCAAATTTAAATAAAAATAATATCTAAAATAAAATCAGTTGATATATTCTATTCTGCATATAATATACACGTATATTATTTCATCTTTAAATTATTTTATAAAAGTGTTAAAATTCAGCCGAAATTATTAAAAAAATGACTGAAAAGAGAAATTTAGCACTTTTTTTAATCTTAATACTTGTTCTCACTATTGGTACCCTTATAATTGTTCGCTATTCAAAAAATCCTATATTAACTCCTCTTCATCGCCTTAATGTATCGATAAATGCACTTCAAACTCCAAAAATTTTCTCTTCCTCAATCTATGGTATAAACAATAAATCCATTCAAAAACTTATTATTAAAACGAGATTAAGATTTATAACACAGATTAAATTAGAAATACAAGGTGTCATTTTTATTGAGAATTCTGACACATATTCTTTTTCTTTCTTGGCTAAAAAATCAGCTTTTCTTATCATTGACAACAACGCAATAAAAAAAGACATAGGAATCTACCTTTGTGAGGGTGTACATAAGATAAAAATTGAATTTTACCCTTCTAGAACAGGAAGCCATCTTGATTTATTATGGAAAAATAACAAGAACAAAAAGTGGCAAAAAGTTCCAGCAGATATATTATTCTCCTCCAGAGCTTATGCTCATTCTTTTAATGAATTAAAAAAACTTCAAAATAATGCTAAAAGGAAAAAAAAATTACAAAAAATTGGCTACATGATGGTAATTCCTTCAAGCATTTTTTTAGTATCCTTGTTAATCTTTTTTTTTAAGACAAAATTCTCCCATACATTATATGTCAAAAAAGATACAGAAAATGTAAAACAAATTCTAAAAAAAACAAAACAATCATCCTTAAAAAGAATCGTTGAAATAGATATCACAAAAGGATTTGCTGGTTTACTTATGATTATAGCTCATATAGATGGTAACCATGTATTCCACTTTGGGACCTTTGGTGCTGCGCTCTTCTTCCTATGTTCTGGTATGAATACAATACTTTTCATGGAAAAAAATAAATCAATGAAAAATAAGTATTTTTACCATATATTATTTGTCATTATTCTTTTTGTTGGTGGATACACTCAGTTGGTTATACAAATAGGAAGACTTTCACCATTAATTCCAGGTTTTCTTCAATTTAGTGCACTTTCAATATTACTGGTATTTTTACTATTCAAGCTAATAAAAAAAACAATTTACATTGGTTATCTATTTCCCATTCCTTTTATCCTCCATCTATGTTTCCAATATAATTATCTCCATTTCTTAAATATAAATTCAATATGGAGAGGTTTTTTTATAGGCAGTGGCGCATTTTCTCTGTTTCCATGGTCTGGTTATTTTCTATACGGCATTTTCTTGTTGGAACTCTGGAAGAAAAAAAACAGATTATTTATCGCACTTATTATCACAGCTATGTTATCAATTCTTTTTATATTTATCCTGAAAATTCCTATTATTAAATTTCATATGTCTTTGTCATATATATTTCTCTCGCTTTTTGCTCTTACTTTTATATTCTCTTTTGTTAAATTCATAAAACCAATAATAAAAATAAAATTCTTCAAAATTCTCAAAGACCTTATAGCACTAACAGGTAGAAATTCATTAATGCTCGTTTATGTTCATTATTTAGCTATCTTCTTCTTAAAGCCCACATATGTGAGTATACAACCCATGATAAACTTAATTTTTCAATCAATAATAGCTTTTATATTAACTGCATTGTTTCTAACTATTTATGAACAGATAAAAAACAACTATACTTTATTTATTCCTTCTTTAATAACAATAATTATTATATCTATTCTAAGATACTTCAATCTTTTTCACCAAACATCAAATCTTAGAATAGCTGACATGCTTATTGGAATACTTTTTGCATTCCTTTATGTTCAATTTCGTGGTATATTAAGAAAATTTTGGATATAATGTGTTTTTAAATATCTCCTATTTGCTTCAGGAATTCATTTATTCTGTGTTCCAGTTTATCAGCCCTTTCTCTAGCTGATTCTGAAGTAAGTTTCTCCTTTAGCTCTTCTAGTTTTTCCTTAACCAATTTAACTTTATCTATAGCATCATCTAAATCTGCTGTAGTATCCATACCACTTATGCCAGCACTACGTTCTGCTTGGTGAAAATCCTTTATTGCGGAATTGAATTCATCTTCCAATACCTTAACTTTCTGTTCCTCTTCCGAAAGTGGAGTAATGAAATGATTATAAGCAACAATTCCAATAACCACTATAATTATTAACCAGATTAATTTCTTCATGTTTATCTCCTTTAGATAGATAATATCATATATTAAAATCATATGTAAATAATCGCTTCTCTGTTTTGAAAATTATATAAAAATCACTTATAATTTAATTTTAATATTTTTTACTTAGGCTAAACACAAATAGTAACATTTATTTATAAAGGAGATAAAATGAATTCAAAAGTAGTTTGGAAAGACGGACTATCCTTTGAAGCAACTCTAGATGGGTTTAAGTTTATGATTGATGCAAAAGAGGATGTTGGAGGCAAAAACAGGGGACCAAGTCCAAAAGGTTTTATTCTTATTGCACTTGCTGGATGTACTGGAATAGATGTAATATCAATCTTAAAAAAGATGAGAGTGGATATTGATTCTTTTGAAGTTAAAACTGAGGCAGTTCTTTCAAAGGAACATCCAAAAAAGTATTTAGCAATTCTCATAAAATATATATTTGAAGGAAAAGATCTTTCTCTTGAAAAAATTAAAAAAGCAATCTTACTTTCAGAAGAAAAATATTGTGGAGTTTCAGCAACTCTGAAGTCATCTGTTAAAATTGCAAATGAAATAATTATAAATGGAAAAAAAATTGAAGAGAAATAACCATGTAAAAACTCTGAAAAAAATGGAAAAATTCATAGCCCCATTTAATCCACCAGTTCAAGCTTTTGAAAAAAGTATTAGAAATACTCCATTCAGGATACTTATCTCTATTCTATTAAGCTCAAGAACAAAAGATACTGTGACAAAAGATGCATCTAAAAAATTATTTAATATTGCAGATACTCCAGAAAAAATATTAAAAATCGGAGAACAAAAAATTAGAGAATTAATCTATCCTGTTGGTTTTTATAAACGGAAAGC
>JAUXFB010000199.1 GCA_030620255.1 Candidatus Aminicenantota bacterium
GGAAATTTTTTCAGATCATAATCTGTATATCTATATGCACCCGCACCCCAAGCATTTGACAAACCTCCATAAGCATAACTTAAAAATGGGGAAAAATTGTTGCTATTAATCTTAACTAAATTGTCATTGTATTCAATAACAAATGAAGTTAAAGGTGCTTTTAATTTTACACTTACAAGATCCTTACTTCTTATATTGACTAAACTCTCGAAATTTTTTCCAATCAGATAGTCTCTTTGATTTTTGTCCGAACGTCTTAAATCAAATATATTTTTGCCTGGTTTTAAAGATTTTGAAACTTCAGTTCCAACATCAATAATTAATAATTTTTTGTCTTGTAATTCCAGTGCAGCAGCAGTACTAGATGCACCTGTTCCAACAATAATTACATCAAACAATTTTTATACCTATTTAATAAAAACTTTCCCTTTACAAATTTATATATAGTTCTAACAAAATTATATGCAAGATTAATAAAAGCAAAAAGCCTCCTATTCTTAACACTGATAAAAGTTTCAAAATTTTGAGGAATAGTCTCAGCCAGATATATAAGAATATGGATTTTTCTTTTCAACAAATTATTTGCAAATTTTAATCTGGAAGCCATTTCTATTGCCTCAACATCAACTTTCTTCAAAATAATTACTTTTAATTTTAACCTCTCTTCTTCAGATAATAAAAAATTATTAGCTCTTATATATTCCTTTATAATAATCTGGGAAGGAAATTTCCCGAATATTTTTTTATATAAATATATAACCTCTTTTTCTAACAACACATTACTCTCATCACAGCAACTTTCTAAATTCATTATTTAATCTTTTCTTACTCTTTTGAATTACTTCCTATCTCAAACTTTTCAATCCTGTTTTTTAACAATGCAACTTCCTGAATTAACTTTTTATTTTCCTCACTTAATTTTGAGATAATAATCGAAAAATGCATCCCCAAAAGAAAAGTCACAAAAATTAAAAATGGAATAATTATAAACGGAGCAACCTTTATTCCAACAAAAGCAGCCAGAGGATCTATAAACCCCCTAAATACTGAAAAGAAAAGTACAATAAAACCCAAAAAAAACCAGATTAAAGAATACCCTTCTCTTAATTTGTTCTTTTTTGTTAATTGTAATACAAATAAAATAAACAAAACACTTACTACAATTAACGCAATTTGTATTTTATCCATTATTACTCCTTAAAAATTCAACTATTATAGAAATAGTGACCTTAACCATATAATAAATCGATTTCAATGTGGATATTGACGATATACCAGCAGCTCTATTTTCCATTTCTACAGGAACTTCAATTATTCTAAACTTTCTTTTTTTTAAAATAATAA
Source organism: Candidatus Aminicenantota bacterium (assembly GCA_030620255.1). Classification (GTDB taxonomy): domain Bacteria; phylum Acidobacteriota; class Aminicenantia; order UBA2199; family UBA2199; genus JAUWNT01. The sequence goes on from JAUXFB010000199.1 coordinate 1,345, forward strand.
TAGCTTCTGGTTCAGGAAAATCAATGGGGTATTGATCTTTAAGTAATTCAATAGCTTTTGCATTGTATGCTCTGAATCCAGAAGTACTATCAGTAATGTTGCATCTAACTAATATGTTGATTAATAATTGGAAAAATCGTATTCCCAATCTTCTAAAAAACTTTGATTGAAAACCTTTTTTATCTATAAATCGTGAACCATTAACAACATCAGCATCACCTTTATTTAAAGGGCCTATGAGCTTTTTGATATATTTTGGGTTATGCTGTCCATCTCCATCAATCTGAATAGCAATATCATAATTATTGTTGTATGCATATTGGAAACCAGTTTGAACAGCACCACCTATACCAAGATTAAGGGGTAATGAAATAACATCTACATTTAGTGATCTTACAACATCTTCAGTATCATCTGTTGAACAATCATTTATAACTATAATATCAAAATCTAAAGAAGCTTCTCTTATACTTTTAATAACGGATTCTATATTACCCTCTTCATTAAAAGCAGGGATAATTATCAATACTCTCATTTTTTAACTTTTTTCAAGTATTTTTTTTGCTTTAAATATAAAATTAGAAGCACTTTCAAATCTGCCAGAACCTGGTAAATATTTTTCAATCATATAACCTTTTCGTTCCAACAGGTTTTTAATTTCCTCAGGTTTATAATAAAATCTTATGGGAACAAAATACCAATCAAGTATTAGCTCTTCAAGCTTTTCCCCTTTTCTTGATTTTTTTCTAAATATCTCTCTGAGCTTTACAACCGGGAATAAAAATAATGCCAGTATTTTAGATATAGTAATCCAGCTTGATTTGGGGCTTTTTAATAATATTTTTCTTATTATTTCATGAATCCATGTCAATTTAGTTTTTTTATATAAAGCTAAGAGGAGTTGGCCATTTTGCTTTAAAACTCTATCTATTTCATCAATTGCTTTCATAGGGTTCTCTGTATGGTGAGCACTGCCCCAAGCCCAAACAATATCAAAATATCCATCATCATAAGGCAGGTTAAGCATATCCCCTTCAACAAAATCTATATTTTTTAGCTCCAACCTTTTTTTTAAAGCCCTACCTGTTCCAAGACTCCCTGGAGAAATATCCAATCCAATAATATTTTTTGCTCCCATGCTGCTAAAAATATTTGTAAAAATGCCAGTCCCACAACCACAATCAAGAATCCTTTTATTTTTTACTTCTTCTTCTTTAAAAAATATCTCAAGGTGTTTTTTGCTCGCATCAAATTCTGGTAAATATTCAGTCCAAACAACATCATAGAATTCTCTGACATGCTCTTTTTTCATTTTTCCTCCAAAAAGAGTGAAGTATAATAAAATAACATGATATTGTCAATTTCACTTCACCTTAAGTTTGTGCTATAATCCACAGCTCATGTTTAAAGAAATTCAATACTATAAACGTTTATTAAACATCTACAATAATTATAGAAAAAAAAATATCATAACCTCTGCTTTACCATTCAGAATGTGGATAGAAATGCATTCAGATTGTAACTTGAAATGTGTTATGTGTCCTAATAAAGATCTTGACAAAACACAAAGAGGCGCTATGGATTGGGATGTATTCAAAAAAGTCGTTGATGAAGCAAAAGATTTTATATTTGATCTAACCCTTAATCACAGAGGAGAGTCTTTACTGCATCCGGATGCAGTAAAATTTATAAAATATGCTTCAGAAAAAATCAAATTCACAAAACTACATACAAATGGAGTTCTCCTTGATAAAGACACAATTTCAGGTATTATTGAGTCTAATTTAAAGAGAATTTCATTCTCATTTGATGGTTTTGAAAAAGAGGACTATGAAAAAATCCGTGTTGGTGCTGATTTTGATGATGTTGTAAATAATATAAAAAATCTATTAATTTTTAGAAATAAAAGCAAAAAAAAATATCCGATTGTTGCAATTGAAGTTATAGAATTAAGCAAATCTCAGGTTAAAAAAGAAAAAAAGGAAAAATTTATTACAGAATTTAAAAAGATCGGACTAAATGAATTGATTATAAAGAAACCCCATAACTGGGCCGGATATATTTCAACTAAATATAAGAAAAAAAAGTATGCTCCATGCACTTTTTTATGGAATGCTATCTTGGTTTTATGGAATGGCGATGTATCTCCATGTTCTCAAGATTTTTTTGCAAAATACATTATTGGAAATGTAAAAGAAAAAGATATTCAAGAGATATGGAATGATGAACCTATAAAAAAACTTAGAAAAGGTTTGATCAATAAGAAATACGAAGATTTCCTTGCATGTAAAAATTGTGACAGATTATGGCGCGATACTTTTTTAGGAATTCCAAGAGAGTATATAAAGCAGATAATTCTTCATAAAATGCCCTAATAATATTCAAATGGATTCAATATAAAAAAATAAAATTGCCATTAATTACAATGAATATTATTATATTCAATTAAAAAAGGAGGTATAATTTGTATATAAAAAGGTTTGTAAGCTTATTTTTCATTTTAATGATTTGTTTCTCATTCATATTAAAGTCTAAAAGCAATCAATCAGATGATCCATTTATAAAAAAGGGAACAATTAAAATAAAAAATTGTCAA
>JAUXFB010000254.1 GCA_030620255.1 Candidatus Aminicenantota bacterium
AAAAGTATGATGAATCAATTACAGCATTTCAGAAGGTCATAGAAGAAGCACCGGATGTTTATCAAATTAGCTATAAAATAGGTGATTGTTATAGAGAGAAAGGAGACCTGGATAAGGCAATTGAGATTTATGAAGAGGTAATAAAAAAGGCAAAGGAGAAGAAAGACATAAATACTACTGCAAAAGCTCTGGGAACCATTGGTGGAATATATTTGAATAAACAGGAGCTTGAAAAAGCACAGTCTTATTTCAAACAATCAATTGAGGTGAACCCTGAGGATGAGATACTTGCTTATAATGTTGGAGAAATTAATTTAAATAGCAATAAAATAGATGCAGCTATTACTTATTTTAAAATGGCTTCAAAGATAAAGCCTACATGGAATGTACCATTTTTAAAACTTGGTTATGCTTATTTAAATAAAGGTGATTTTGCCACAGCTATTGAGATGTTTAATAAGGTTGTTGAATTGGATCCTAATAGCCAGGAAGCAATGACTGCAAAGGAGATTATTAAATCTCTTCCTAAATAAAAATAATTTTATTAATATTTTAACTTTTTTATAAAAGACTTTTTAAGTATCTTGATTAATTAAAAAAAGGACTGAGAAAAATTATATGAAAAGAATTATATTATTGAATTTATTGTTAATTTTATTCGGTTCAATATATATTTTTGCTCAGAATGAGAATCCTAAAGATATGTATGAAAATGCTTTGAAAGAGAAAGACCCGGCATTGAAATTTCAGAAATTGGAAGAGTATTATAATAAAAATAGAAGTGAACAGCATAATGTGAATAAGAAATTTTTTTTATATATTGTAAGAGCAGCTTTTGAATCAAAAAAATTCGATAGAGTTATTAAATATGGGGAAAAAGCATTAAAATTCGAATGGATAAATGAGGAAAATAAATTAAGTTTATATTTGCAAATTTCAAATGCATATGTTATTAGTAAAATAAATTTAACTAAGGCTTACAATTATTCTGAGTTTGTTATTAATCTTGGTAAATTGATGATTCAAAAGGGTTCGAATTCTGGGTTAAATGAAAAATTTGTAATACCTGCTTTATGTTTACAAATTCGTATTTTAGACAAACAAATAACTGATCTTAAAGCATTGGAAAATGTGTTGAAAAAATCGATTGAAGCCTATTTATATAAAAAGTCTCCTGAATTTGCAAGATATATTTTTATTTTCACAAACAGGCTTTATTATAAATTTAATAAATATGATGAAGCAATAGAAGCTCTTGAGATTGTTTGTAATGATAGTAGAGTAAAGCCTGAATATTTAAACAAAATTGCATTATGGTATTCTAAAAAAGATGAAATAGAGAAGGCTATTGAATATTTGAAAAGGTCTTATAATTTAAAAAAGGATGCAAAAATAGCATATTCTCTTGGAAAACTTTTGCAGAGAAGAGACATAGATGAGGCTATTGATTATCTTGCAGAATCTTATTTAATGGGTGATAAAAATACTTCGAATAATTCTAAAATATTGCTTCAACACCTTTTTTTTAATATAAAAATGGATGGAAAATCTCCTGAAGAAAAAGAAAGAGGTTATATTGAAATCTTAAATAAAGCCCGCTTAAAATCAGGATTAATAAAAGATAATTAAGTTGCATTTTTTATTTTCTATTTTATTTTATTATATAAACAATGAGTTAATTTCGGTTCTATAATTACAAAATATATTTTCCTTTTCTTTTTGTATTTTATATTAAGCTTTACATTATCTTTTATTTCTCTATTTTCAATAATATTAAAATCAATTTTATTGGTTTTTGGGTTTCTATAAATTATATAAATATCTACTTTGTGATTTTTCATTCCTTTAGGAACTTTAATATCAAGGATAATTTTATTATCCCTTTTCTTTACTTTCTTAAATTTTATCCTTCTTACCCTACCTACCATTCTGCTCCAATCTCCGCCTGTTACTACATTTAGAGCAAATAACTTTTTCTGAAGCTTCTCCATTTTTATGTAAGGCTTTTCATCTTCCACATATTTGAGTGTTTTTACTTTTACTCCCTTGCGCTTACATTGAATTTGAATAGTTATCTTTTCTTTTAATTTAGGAGTATAATAAAAAGCAATATTGTAATAAGCAGCAGTTGCTTTTTTTATCTGTTTAATGATTTTTTTAGTATTGGAGCCCTCAAAATATTTTCCACCGCTTTCCTGAGCCATATAGTTTAAGCTCATCTCGCCTGAAGTGCCTTTATCATTTGTATCGCTTCCTTTTCGAGGGTTTATTGTATATAGCACTGCACCACCATAATTAATAGATTTTGCAATATCTTTTAGATATTCCATAAGGAAAAATGAATATAACCCCTTTTTTGCACCTGATATTCTATCATCATTATAAAATGCTGACTCAAATCTATGTTGGTCTTTTCCAATAATTTTAGGTTCTCCGGAGTTTGCTTCTTTTTCCCATACAGCAGAGAATGCAGCTCTTGCTACACCCTCTGAAATCAGAAAAACTATCTTTGGCTTTTTTATGGTTTTTAAAGCATATTTAAGTTGTGAAATAGCATAACTGAATATCCTTACATTTAAACCATAACGTGTTTTTTCATTTTTCTTTTCAATTTTCAACATCTTTACAGCAGAATCTCTTATGTTTTTGTTATCTCTTGGGTCAAAAATGCCAGGATTTAAAGATCCTGTTAAAGGATTATCTGTAAACAAATCTTCTCTATAAGATTCCATAGCAGGTTTTAATCTATTGATCTCTTTTATAACTTCTTTCCTGTTACTCTCATCAGTACTCTTTATATATTTCAATCCTCCGCCCGGTGTATTCATAAGAATAATGAAGGAATCAAAAAGAGGACTTTCTTTAATTAGATCTATTGCAATCCTTTTTGATCTTCTGAAACCATAAAAACTATTAAAAGTAGAGTCAATAATAATAAATTTTACTCTCTCTCTCTGTTTTTTTATATGTTGTTTTGTTTGATCTCTTGCAATAGTTTTTGTGTATTCCTGGTCTTCTGAAAATTCAAAACGTTCAAAATCAGCAATCTTAACTTGAACTCCATTTACATAGAGCTCGAGTTCATTCTGCTTTAGATCATAAACCGGATTACCTTTGGGATCCAATGCAAATAAGGGAACCATGAACACTGATACTGTTACTTCGTATTTTAAAGGTTCCTGGATGTGTTCCACTGATTTGTTGCTTTGATTAAAAATAGTAATATTCATTACTACTAAAAAAAATAATATTAAACCACTTTTTGTTAAGTTCTTTATAGACATCTA
>JAUXFB010000030.1 GCA_030620255.1 Candidatus Aminicenantota bacterium
CATCAATGTGTAAAGGTTCACATTGTATGTTTTTACTCTGTCTGGATTTACAACTATCTGGACATATTTTTCCCTGATCCCGAACATTTCAACATTTGCCACTCCCTTTATCCCATCCATTGCTTGTTTAATAAATTTGTCAGCCACATAATACGGGTCATCAATGTTTTTCTCATACGAAACAGCCATATATATTATGGGCTCATCACTATCTCTGAATCTCCTTATAAATATATGTTCGATTTCATCCGGAATCAAGGGTCTCCCTCTCTCTACTCTATCAGTTACCTGAGCATAAGCAATGTCCATATTAGTCCCCTGGGCAAATTCAAGCCAGAACCAGACGCCTCTTGACATTGAATTGCTGAATATCCTTTTCAGATCTTTTACTGTCTTCAATTCACCTTCCAGCGGTTTAACTATCTGTTCTTCTACCTCCTTTGGGTTTGCATCACTGTAGGGTACAAAAACCCCCAGAAATGGTGGATTAAATCCAGAGGGAAACAGGTCAAGTTTTATTCTGGTATATGATACGAAGCCAATAACAAGAACAGCAATTAATATCATTGTTACTGTAACAGGTCTTCTGAGGGAAAATTTAGGCAATGCTCTTTCTTTTATTTTTGGCTCTTTCATTTTTATTTACTGAATTTATTATATACAAGAGGGATCAATATCAATGTTAAAAAAGTTGCACTTAATAATCCTGCAATAATTGAGATCGCCATTGGGGTCCTGATCTCTGCTCCTTCGCCTAATCCGATTGCCATTGGGAAAAGTGCGAGTACTGTTGTTAATGTTGTTATCAATATGGGACGCAACCGGATCTTGCCGGCTTTCTTGATGGCTTCAATTTTTTCTATCCCTCTCCTTCTCAGGGTATTAATATAATCGATAAGAACAATTGCGTTGTTAACGACAATTCCAACAAGTGTGATCATTCCTATATATACTGTAACCCCAATTGGAATTTTTAAAATATATAAAGTCAGGAAAACCCCTATTAGAGCCATTGGAATAGTAAACAGAATGAGAAAAGGATGCAGGAATGATTCAAACTGCGAAGCCATAACAATATAGACAAGGAAAATAGCAAGAACCATTGCCAAAGTCAGGCTTTTTGACGATGTTTTCATCTCCTTATTTTGACCTGACAGCTCATAGGTAAAATCAGGAGGCATCGGATAATTTTCTACTATATTGTAAATTCTTTTTGCCGCTTCAGTTAGACTTATATCTGAAATGTTTGCAGATATTATTGCAGATCTGTCCTGATCAACCCTCCTTATCTCATTTGGTCCGCTTAGTATTTTGACCTTTGCTATACTACTTAACTGGATTGGTATTTCTTTGCCTGGATTAATGATAAGGTTTTTAATGTTCTCTGCTCTCCTTCTTTGGTCATCTTTCAGATACACCCTAACATCAATACGTCTGTCCCTCTCTTTATACTTGGTTGCCACAAATCCCTCAATTTTATTTTTTATCAATGAAGCTACATCAAAAGCATTCATACCATAATGTGATAATTTAGATCTGTCAAATTCCACAACCAGCTCTGGGAATCCTGATTTAATACTACACTGAACGTCTTTTAATCCCTTTATCTCAGAGATCTTTTCAAATAGTTCTAAGCTGACCTTTCTAAGCTGTTCCAGATTAAATCCTTTAACAATAAGCTCAATTGGAGATTTGATGGTAAAAAGTACAGGCCTTGAGATATTAAAGTTGATATCAGAATAGTTCCTTAAAATTGTCCGGATGTTTGATATTGCGATCTCTTCCGTTTTTTTTATATTTCCAGATTTTTTTATATTAACAGTTATTTTCCCTATATGCTCTCCAACCTCTTTTTCGCTGAGCTCATCTTTTGTTGTTCCTGCATAGTAGCTGATCTTTTTAGTGAGCACGAGCTTTGATATTTGTGCGCTGATATTTTGTAAAATCGAATCACTTTTCTCCACAGGTGTTCCTACGGGGAATGCCAAGTTCACATAGATAGTACCCTGGTGAACCTCTGGGATTAGTTCTTTCCCGATACTTGGCAATATTATTACTATTGTTATAATAAAAACAGCTAAAATTGAAATTATTATTTTTGTGTCATTCTTCAGGGAAGCATTCAATAGTTTCGGGTAATTATTGTTTACAAAATTAATAAACTTGCTGAAAACTATATTTACTAACTTTATTAATGGGACAGCAAACGTAAGTAAGATCAGAGAAACCCCTTTAAATAATATTATCATTATTGCGATTAAGGTAAATAACAGCCTTGCGAATAGGAATAAAATACTGTTTATAAAAAAACGTATGAGATAATAGACAAATAAGAATGTGATATCCCAGATAATAAGTTTTAATCCTTTTAATATTGATATAGTTATTTTAATTAAAAGATTCTTTTTGGCAGTAAGAGACCTGGTAAAGTTTTGCAGGGATTTTCTGAACCAGGGAGATCTCTCCTTTATTGATCCAAGAAATGCATGAATTGGGAAATTTTTAAAATATTCATCCCAAAGGATCTTTTTATCGGAGAATTTTTTTTCAAGAAATAATGAGAATTTTCCAGAGATACTTTTCATGTCTACCCTGAATATCCTGTCTACAATAGAGATCAGTGGAAAACAGACCACAGAGAGGGTAGAGAATACTATATTCAGGAAGGATAAAATAAACTCAGCTATTAATATCACTATGTAAATAACTATTTCAACAAAAAAGAATAACCAGTTCTTTATGGTCCTCTCCTTTTCAAAATTGAATTTAAAACTGTTCAAATGGAGTTTTTTCTTTTTATCGAATTTTCTTGAGGCAAGCATTGGAATAAAGAAGAGAGAAACCATCAGAGATGCTAAAAGTGAAAAAACCACAGCCATAGAAAGATCTCCGAATATCTGGCCTGCAATACCTTCCACAAAGACAATTGGAAAAAAAACTGCAATAGTAGTTAGAGTGGAAGCGATCACAGCTCCGCCAACTTCCGATACACCTCTCACAGCAGAGTCGACCCAACCATCACCTTCTTCCCTGCATCTAAAAATGCTCTCCATAACAACTATGGAGTTGTCCACAAGCATACCTATTCCAAGAGCCAGTCCGCCCAGGGACATTATATTTAGGCTAACCTTGAAAAGGCTTAAAGGTGCAAAGGTAGCAATGATAGAGAGCGGTATAGATACTGCTACTATTAGAGTGGTTGACAGATGTTGGAGAAAAAGATAGAGGATAATAATTGCCAGAATACCACCAATTAATGCAGTATTCCTTACTTCATTTATTGAATTCTCAATAAAAACAGACTGGTCTGATAGAATATTATATTGAATATTTCCAGGGAGTCTATATGTGAGAAAGTTGGTCAATTCTTTTTCCCGGGTTTTTTCTCTAAAGGATTTTTTTCTCCCTGGTTTCTCTTTTTTGAGTTTATTTGCATAGAGTTGCTGCTCTATAGTGCCGAAAAGTTTGTCTTTTACCATTTTGCTGACAGCTACTATATTTGCATCAGCCTCTTTATATATATTTATTTCAATGCTTTCCTTTTTATTAACTCTTGTAATTACTTTTCTCTCTTTGTGACCGTAAGTAACACTGGCAATATCCTTGAGCCTTATTGGTACAAGGTCCTTTCTGACGATTATAATGTTCTCTATCTCCATTATTGATCGAAATTCATTTAGAGTTCTAACAATATATTCTGTTTCTCCTTCTTTGATGTTCCCACCAGCAAGGTTAATATTTTCCTGGGTCAGACGCCTTGTTACCTCATCAAATCCGATCTGGGTCATTGCAAGTTTTTTTTCATCCAGTTTTACAAGAATCTCTTTTTCAAGACCACCTTTAACCCTGGCTGCAGCGACACCTGGTATAGATTCAAGCTCACGGGCGATCTCGTCCTCAACAAGTTCTCTCAAATCTATTAAGGGTATATCGCTAACTATTCCTATTCTAAGGATCGGATCAAGTGATGGATCATACCTGAGGATCATTGGTTTCTCTACAGATCTGTCAAGATGAGTTTGATCAATTTTTTCTCTTATTTCCTGGGCTGCTCTGTCAAGATTTACATCCCAGGTAAATTCAAGGATTATATCGGATTGTTCAGGCCTTGATATTGAAGTTAGTGATATCAGATCTTTTATAAGTCCCAATTGTTCTTCAAGAGGTCTTGAGACAATATTCTCAACCTCTTCAGGTGCAGCTCCCGGATATTCTGTCCTTATTGTAAATGTGGGGTATGATATCTCCGGCATCAGGTTCCAGCTAAGTCTTTTTAAACTAACAAATCCAAAGACCACTATACCAAGAGTGATCATAATGATCGCTACTGGCTTTTTTGTTGTGAATTCAAATTTTGATTTAACTTTCATATCAGAGCCTGCTTATTAGAGGATGGGTTCAATAATTTTAACCTTGGATTTGTTCTTCAATGAACTTTTTCCTGCTGATACAAGTTTATCATCTGTTGTAAGACCTTCGGCTATTTCTACATTGCTCCCATCATCAAAACCTGTTTTCACCTCTTTCTTAAAAGCCAGGTTATTTTTGTCAATGATGAAGACAAAAACTCTATCTCCTTCAAGTATTAGAACATCTTTAGTTACCAAAATCACATTCTTATGGACTTTTTTAATGATCCTTATATTAACAAACTGGCCTACGACCATTATGTTTTTTTTATCTTTAACTTCGATTGTGATTTTAAAGGTTCCACTTTCCGGGTCTATTGCCGGTGATATCCTTTTTATATAACCATTTAAAACTTTATTTCCAGCACTAATGATAGCTTTTTGATTAAGGAAGATCTGATCTTTTTCCTGCTCCGGAACATTAATAACAGCTATCTTTTCTTTTGTATAGATCACATAGAAGGCCAACTGGTTCGTATTGATTTTATTACCGATCTTTATATATCTTTTTGCGACCAGACCTGAGATAGGAGAAGTTATGCGAGTATATGAAAGGAGGAGTTTACTCTGTTCCCAATCAAGTTTGCTCTTTTCAAGATTGAATTTTAGGTTTTCATATTCCTCTCTACTGATAAGTTCTTTCTCAAAGATCTCCTTTTGCCTATCAAATTCTAACTTTTGTTGCATGTAAGTTATCTTCGCTCTCTTCTCGTTAATAAGAGCATCTCTGTCATCAAGTACAGCAAGAACGGTTCCTCTGTTTACTTGATCTCCCTCATCAAAATTAATCTTTTCAACAATTCCGGAGCTCATGGGAAAGATATCTACTGTTTTTTCTGAATCTATGTTGCTTGAAAACAGTAAAAAAGAGTTAATATCTCCTCTTGTCGGAGATTTTATTGAAACAGGTATTGTGTCTGTATCTTCTTTCTCCCCCTTTTTTCCGCTTTTACTGTTATCCATTGTTTTTTCAGCTTTTTTTATTTGACCTTTGTTTCCTTTTTTTTTCTCGTTCGAATTACCCCCTGAACAACCTGTAAAATATAAAAATGTTATTGACAGCAAAAAAATAAGACAAAATTTCCTCATGATCCGACTCCTTTATATTTCCATCTAATTTAGGAAATAATAACTTGTTATCAAATTAGTATAGTTTTTAAACGAATTTTTTCATTAAAAGTTTATTTTTTTTTAACAAAGGTCGAAAATCAACCCATATGCTCAATAAATTAAAATTTAGATAGGTCTAATGAACGATATTGTAATGCTTCTTGTATATGAAAAGGTTTTATTTTTTCTATATTTTCAAGGTCTGCAATAGTTCTTGAAATTTTTAGGATTTTAAAGTAGCTTCTTGCACTGAGGTTTAATTTCTCAATTGCATTTTTTATCAATTTTTCTCCTTGTTCATCTAAAACACAAAATTTCTTAATTTCCCTATTTGACATTTGACCATTTGCAAATATTTTTCTTTTTAGGTTTTCAAATCTATTAAGTTGAATATCTCTTGCCTTTATTACTCTCTTTCTTATCTCTTCTGAGCTTTCTGATTTTGTATTTGAAGTGATCTCACCAATTTTTACTTTTTTTACCTCAATCTGGATATCAATCCTGTCTAGCAGAGGTTTTGAGATTTTTGAGTAATATTTTCTTTTTTGATATTCAGTACAATTATAAAATTCAGAATTTTTTATACCAATAGAATCTTCACATGGGTTCATTGCAGCAACAAGCATGAATTTAGCAGGGTATGTATGAGAAGTCAATGATCTTGAAATTGTAATCTTACCATCTTCAAGGGGTTGTCTTAATACTTCAAGTGCTGATCGTTTAAAATAGGGGAGTTCATCAAGAAAAAGAACTCCATTATGTGATAATGATATCTCACCCGGTACTGGGTATTTACCCCCTCCGCTAATTCCAACATCTGAGATAGTATGGTGTGGAGAACGGAACGGTCTTTTTGTCATTAATGCATTTTTTCTGTTTAACAAGCCAGCAGTGCTGTATATAAGAGAGGTTTCAAGTGTTTCAGCATTTGTCATATTTGGTAGGATTGAGGGTAGAGATTTTGAGAGCATTGATTTCCCAGAACCTGGTGGACCAATCATTAAGATATTGTGAAATCCCGCTGCAGTTACTTCCATTGCTCTTTTTGCAAAATATTGCCCCTTTATCTCATTGAAATCAATATCTGTTTGGATATTATTGTAATTTTTCAAACTATTCTTGTGTTGTTTAAAAGGTAATGGATCCATTATGAATTTTATTACTTCCTTTAGATCCTTCAAAGCATAAACCTCAATTCCATTAACAAAAGATGCTTCATTACCATTTTTATATGGAATTACCACACCTTTAAACCCATTTTCTTTTGCAAAAAGTGCTAAATTTAAAGTTCCTTTAACTGGATTAAGTTCTCCATTTAAGTAAAGCTCACCATAAAATAGAAATCTATTAAAAATATCACTTTTTAGATTGAGTTTATTTTTTAGAATACCAACACTAATTGGAAGGTCCAGAGCAGACCCCTCCTTTTTTATATCAGCAGGGGAAAGGTTTACAACGATTTTTTGACCTACTGGGTAATCAAAACCCGAGTTTTTGATTGCAAATTTTATTCTTTCTTTACTCTCTTTTACTGCATTATCAGGTAATCCTACAATATTAATACCAGGTATTCCGCGTGAAAATCCAACTTCAACCTCTGTTAGAATAACTTCAAGACCATTAAGAACAATAGATTTTATTTTGCTTATCAAATTCTACCTCTGGGAATCAGTAGTTGTTTACCGGGTCTTATTAGATTTGATCTTAATTTATTTACTTTTTTTATTTTTTTTACAGATGTTCCAAATTTTCTCGCAATTGCATAGAGGCTGTCACCTCTTCTTACTTTATACCATCCCACGAAATACTTTTTTTGAGGAGGTAATCTTTTTAATTCTAATATGGATGCTTCCTCAACACTTTCAGGTACTCTCAGATAGTAATGTTTTTTATCAAAAGGTGTAAAGTGTCTTATAAGTTCAGGATTTAGTTCTTTTAATTTTGTGTATGAGATTTTGGATTTTAATGACACTGCATTAAGGTCTATTGGAGATGGGATTTTTATGATTTTTGTGTTTTCTATTACATGAGTTAGATCTAAATTGAACCCGTATTCTTCAGGTGATTTTACAATTATGAGTGAAGCCAGGAAAGCAGGAACATAATTTTTTGTTTCTCGCCTTATATATCTTGATCTTGCAATATTAAAAAAGTCTTTTGTTTTTAATTTTCTTATTGCTTTGTTGACTCGCCTGGTTCCGCCATTATAACAAGCAAGAGCAATGTACCAATCTCCATATTCTTCGAATAAAGACTTTAAATATTCTGCAGCTGCATGTGTAGATTTAATAGGATCCAGTCTTTCATCAATAACCCAATCAACTCTTAGTCCAAACATTCGTGCTGTTGATGCCATAAATTGCCAGATTCCTTTTGCTCTAGCTCTTGAAACAGCTTTAACTCTAAAACCACTTTCAATGATTGGTAAATAAGCTAAATCTTCTGGGATTTTATTTTCTCTAAATATTTTCTTAAACTTTTCAATGTATTTCTGTGATCTGCGTAAAGCTCTTTGGATGCTTTCGTGTTTTATGTTTTGAAAAGCTTTTAAAAAAGAAATCACTTTAGAATTGACTACAACAGGAATAGTATAATTTGGATGTTTTTCATCCATTTTTTTCTTAAATTTAGAAATCTCTTCCTTTGATAAATGAAATAGAGGAGTTGAAATTACTTCATCTAAAAAGGCTTTTTGTTGATTAGAATTTGTTGTGTCTCTACTTTTTAGATAATTCAGTTCAATTTCAGATATTTCTTTTATATAATAGTCCAAGTATTCTTTGTTAGTTGATCCTATTGAGTCTGAGTCCAATAGAATATTTATTGTTCTATCAAAGTAATATTCTGATTCTTTAATGTGTCCATTTAAAAGAATTTTTTTTCCTTGTTCAAAGGTTAAATTTGCTCTTTTTAAATGAGATGAGCGATTTTTTAAATCTTTTTCAAAATTATTATTTTTGCTGATAAATGAGCATGCATTAAATAATATAAATAATGAAAATAAAATTACTATTTTATTTTTTAACATCAAGAATAATTGTGATTTTTTTTATTTCTGGGTTTATTTCAAAATCCATTGAATCCAATAAATTTGAATTTTTATCTTTCAGTTCAATCAATAATTCGGGCTCCTTTAATCTAATTTTTTTTAGAATAGTTATTCTGGATTTATCTCCTAAATTATCCAATATACTAAAAGTACTCGATTTTTCAGATTCAATCTTTTTCTTGTTTTTCAAGTCTGATATTTCTTTTTCAGGAAAATC
>JAUXFB010000310.1 GCA_030620255.1 Candidatus Aminicenantota bacterium
GAAGAAGAAAAAGAATAGGAGAAAACAGAATAGGGCGAATAAATAGGCTTTCAGTCATTATATAAAATTAGTAAAAATATTGTTTATAAGTCTGTTTTTATATTAAAATCAGATATAGCTTTAATATTTCGATTTTTTGTGTATTTTTAATATAGAAAGATAACTTTAGGTTGTTATATATAAGGAATTAAAATTTAAATGGGAAATGATTAAAATAAAAAAGGGGATAGAAATGTGAATATAAAGAAGTTATTGTTTGTTATTATAGTCTCTTTTGTTTTTGTTATATTTTCTACTTTTCAACTATTTTCCTGTTTTGCAGTTGTTGCTGGGAAAAATGCCACAAAAGATGGATCTGTATTATTTGGTCACAGTGAACTTAATGGGGGTCAAAGGTTCTTGAATTTTAGAGTTATTCCACGAATAAAGCACAAACCTGGATCTACAGTTAAATTTTTTTATGGAGGAACAATTACAGAAAAAATAGAGACCAATTCATTTATATGGTCTGAGAATTTTGGGTCAAGGGGGAGTGATACGTATATAAATGAATATGGAGTTGCTTGTGCTAGTGATGGAACTCATACAAAAGAAAATTCACGTGAAGAACTGATAAGAAGAGGTGATATAAAAAATGGTGGTATTGGCTATATGTTAAGGCGAATAATTGCACAGAGGGCAAGAACAGCAAGACAAGGTGTGATAATTGCAGGGGAAGTGATAAAGAAATTCGGTTATAATTTCTCAGGTGTTACACTTATAATAGCAGATCCTAATGAAGCCTGGATTCTATCCATGGTTATGGGAAAACATTGGGTAGCTCAAAGAGTCCCTGATGATGAAGTGGTGATTGTATCAAATGTTAATTTAATAAACGAAATAGACCTAAAGGACAAGAAGAATTTTTTAGGCTCAAAAGATATTATAGATTATGCAATAAAGAGGGGGTGGTATAATCCAAAAAAAGGTAAACCATTTAATTTTCAAGATGCATACAATTATCCCTCAAAAAGTAAATTTTATAAAAAATATGGATGTGACTCACGTCAATGGAGAGGTCAATGCCTTGTAATTGGTAAAAATATAAAATTGCCTGTAAAGGGGGATCTTCCTTTTTCTGTAAAACCATCTCATAAACTTTGCGTAGAGGATATAAGAAACATTCTTAGTGATCATCTTGAAGGAACTGAGTTTGATAAATCAAATGGATATAAATCAGGTTCTCCACATAAATTAATGACATCAGCCGATGGAATGATATGTAATAGAGCAAATCAAGAGATAGCTATATTTCAATTAAGAAACTGGATGCCCCCTGAACTAGGTTGCATATATTGGAAAACAACTGCTGCATCCTGCTCAAGTGTACTCACTCCCTGGTATCTTGGAATAACGAGCACTCCTGATATTTATTATATCCCCGTAGATATTGAAGAAAACCTTAAATTAGACTTTCATTTTAACCCTCCTAAAGGAACTTTTGAATATAATGGAAAGTATGCATTCTGGATATTTAACTCTATGGAAAGTTTAGTAGATTTAGATTATGCAAAAAATATAAAAAAAGTAAGATCTATTTGGAAAGATTATGAAACAAAAGAATACAAAATGCAGTCTGTTGTTGAAAATGCAGCTCTAAAGTTAATTAAAAAGGATAAAGATTTATGTAAAAAGTTTTTAACTATATATTCAAATGCACTTGCTTTAAATGCAGTTGAAATAGCTAAAAAGCTGGTTAATGACTTAAGAACAGACCTTTATGGACCTTAAACTGTAAACTTCACTTCCTCAAATAATTTTAATTTGAATTTTGTTTAATTTCGATTGAAACATAAAATCTTCCTGTATTAAAATAATTTCCTGTAAATGTACAATCATTTATTCCAAGAAATAGATGGCCATTTTTTTTGGAAAATGTTTTTTTCGAACCAACAAAAAAAATATTACTTCCTATTCTTGCGATTAAACCTGCATGTCCCTTTTCAGGTAAAGGATCGTCCGAAACAATTGAATCATAAAAAAATATATGTGAATAACTTTCCTGAGGCCATCCATTTGCACCAATACAGGAGTTAATAACTCCATTATGAAAACAAACTCTACCTTTGGCAGTTATTGTTACTGAATCTGAAGATTTTAAAACTATGCCAGTGTATATCCAATCTCTATTTCCAGGTACTGTAATTTTATAATTAGTTTTTGGATTCATATGTCCTGATAAAACAAACATTATAGAAAATATAATTAAAAAGAATAAACGTTTCATTTTTTCTCCATGTTTATTTATAGTATAATTATCTTGATTTATCAATTCAAAACATCAAATTTGATACTAAATAAATTTTGCAAATCTCTTGAGTTATATTTATAGTCTATGTTATCATTATTTTAAAATAAAATAAAAATAGGAGTAATAATGAAAGAAAAAATAACTTATGAACAAGCTAAAAAAATATGGGGGAAATATTTAAAAACGGAATATTTACGTTTACACACAAGGGAAAGTGAAGTTATTATGCGAAAACTGGCAAACCATTTTGGAGAAGATGAAGAATTTTGGGGTATTACTGGATTATTACACGATTTAGATATGGATTCTATTAACAATGATTATAGTTTACACGGTAAAAAAACAGTAGAAATTCTAAAAAAAGAGGGATACA
>JAUXFB010000123.1 GCA_030620255.1 Candidatus Aminicenantota bacterium
TTATCTACATTTTCCAAATAGTTTATATCTTTAATAATCTTGGCTACTTCATTCAAACGCAATTCAATTCTTGCTTGATTTTGATCATTAGTGAGGTTGTTAGTTTTTTCATTATTTTTCTTAATTAAAGAATTTAATTTGTTTATTGTATCATTGATTATTTGAGAATTATCAACTAATATATGTGCCTCCCGTACACTAAAAATATCTTTTTCTCTTTTTTCTAATTCATTAATCGAATATTTCAATGTTGCATTGTACTTTATTATTTCCTGTTCTAGTTTGTTCATATATTTTGAAAAATCCTCATGAAAAACAGAATAAAAATTATCCTTGGTCAGAGATAAAATATCGGTTAGCTTAATCTCAATATTTTTAAATTCTTGTATTAGGCTTTTTATAGATTTTCGGAGCTCTTCTGACTCCTCGTTGAAATGAGCATTCAGCTTTTCCCATAAATTTTTGGGTAAAGGATTTCCACAAAAAGCGCAGGTATCTCTTTTCCCCTTGTGATATGGAATTCCTTCCCTTACCCATTCTTGTAAAATTGTATTGTTTAATAACTCTTGAATAGATACCTTAGATTTTATTCCTTTTTGAAGCAATTTAGTAGTTTGATAAGATATTTCTTGTAAATTTGAATTAAAACTATTTAATTTATAGATTCGTGTTTTACTTTGTTCTTTGATTAGTTTTTCCTTTTCATCAATTTCTTTTTCATTTAAAGAATTTTTTGTACTGGACTCTATTGTTTTTATATCAGACTTTATTTTTCTTATGTCATAGTTCACATCTCCATAAATAAAATTGTTATTTTTAATATAAACTGCTTTATATTTTAGCTTATTATCTAAATCATTTTCCTTTTCATCCTTTTCTTTTTGTTTTTTTTGATGCTCTGCCTGTTTTTGGAATAAATTATATCTTAGTCCGATATTTAGTTCTTCGCTTCCCAGTTTTATTTCCTTTCCTGCAATTTGTTTTTCTATTTGAACATTTTCTTCACCTAAAATGGCAAATGGTTCAATTTTACTTTGATCATCTTTAAGAAATGCAAGATTTTCATCTGCAAAGTCACTATTGTAAACTCTAATATCAAGTGAATGAGAATCTAGGTTGTTTTGTGAAATATTTCGACTTTCTATTAAAACTTCAAATTCAATACTCGAATATTTTATGGGTAGTTTTTTTTGTTCCAGACTTCTTAAAATTCGAGACAATGTAGTTTTTCCTGAATAATTGCGACCATAGATAATATTTAATTTTTTAAATTCAGCAATACTATTTCCTTTGCCCTTAACAGTGACATCCCAATTAAAATCATTAAATACAGCAAAATTCCTGATAGATTTTATTTTCTTTATCATAACTTCCCCTCAAAAGCTTTTTGTAATATGGATTTCTTTAAATCTATCAAATCATTAATCTTTTGTCTATATATTTTTTCGAGATGTTTTGTTTCTGTAGAAAGATTGTCAAGTTTGAAAACAATGCGTTTTTGTTCATGGAGTGATGGAATTGGAACTATTATTGAATAGACATCATTTCTATTTATTCCTGGTTTTACACCTTTTGCAAGTTTCTGTAAATTTAAATTGTCTAATAAATGATACAAATAATATATATTATATTGCTTTTCGTCAAAAGTAACAAAATATGTAACATCTAATGCCCAAAAATATTCATCAGTAAGGTTTATTTCGCCAGCAGAACCTTTTCTCCCAACAATAATACTTTTTTTACAATAATAGTATTCATTACTCCTTGCTATTTCTCCATTAGCTCCATAAACAGGATATTTTCCATTTAAAATACGCCTTGATTTATCAAGAGATTTTCCATATTCTAATTTGATTACTTCTCCCAGCTTTTTCTCCTCCCATTCCTTCCCTGGATTATCGAAAATCTCATTCGAATAAGATTCAAACAACTCCCTGCTATTTTTTAAATTATTTTCGATATTTTCTTTAGTTTTACCAATTGCTGCGAACACTTTATCTATAATTTTTACAATGCGTTTTTGTTCTTTAAGAGATTTTGGATAATATATTTTAGTTTCTTTTAATAGACGGTAATGCCTTGCGTAACCTAAATTTTTTAGTTTTGTATTTAAAAGAAAGTAGTAAAAATATTTGGGAAATATTGCTTCAATAGGCTGAAGTATTTTTACACCATCAGCTCCTAAAACAAAATCAAAATCGATATATTTAATAACTTTAGTGTGGTCTCCAAAAATTACAACTGGCTGCTTTATTTTAAATAATTCATTAATATTATTCCAAAATCCATTAATTAATTCTTTTTCTTGAGAAATAATGGGATACAAACCTTCTTCCAAAAAATCTTTTCTTTTTACCTTATTTGTATAATTAATTTTTACAATACTTTTTTCAAATTCCAAAATTTCCCAATCTATTTTCATATCAATTCCCTTATTTTTTTAATTATCTCTGAACTCTCTTTATCCAAAGCATTAATTTCATCAAGAATTACTTTGGGTTCTCTCAAATCTATTTCATCTTTTTTATTCGGATTTTTTGCAGAAAGGTCAAAAGTTGTCTGGTTAATATCTTTTATATTAAATGTCCATGATTTTTTAGATTCAGCCTTTGTTTTTTGCAATTCAACAAACTCAGCAAGATCATTTTCATTCAATGGATTTGTTTTTCCCAAATTTCTATCAAGATTAAGTTGATAGTACCAAACCTTTTTAGTCGGTGATCCTTTTTCAAAGAATAGAACAATTGTTTTTACACCAGCTCCCTGAAAAACACCGCCTGGTAGATCTAAAACTGTATGCAAATTACAGCTTTCCAATAAAGTTTTTCTTAATGATACAGAAGCATTATCAGTATTAGATAAAAATGTGTTCTTGATAATAATTCCTGCTTTGCCACCAGCTTTTAATATTTTTATAAAATGTTGCAAAAACAGAAAAGCTGTCTCTCCAGTTTTTATCGGAAAGTTTTGTTGAACCTCTTTACGCTCTTTCCCACCAAATGGTGGATTTGCAAGAATAATATCGTATCTATCCTTTTCCTGTATGTCAAAAATGTTTTCTGAAAGAGTATTTGTATGTAAAATGTTCGGAGCTTGAATACCATGAAGTATCATGTTCATCGTACCAATGATATATGCCAGAGATTTTTTCTCTTTCCCGTAAAAAGTACTTTTTTGCAAGGTTTGCATATCTTTTGTGGTTAAATTTTTACTTTCTTTTAAGTATTCAAATGCTTCACATAAAAAACCCGCAGAACCAACAGCGCCGTCATAAACTTTATCACCTATTTTTGGAACAATGGCTTTTACAATAGTTTTAATCAATGGGCGTGGTGTATAGTATTCTCCCCCATTTCTTCCGGCATTACCCATGTTTTTAATTTTACCCTCATAAAGATAAGACATTTCATGTTTTTCTTTATGGGAACGAAATCGTAGTTCATTAACAAGGTTTATAATCTCTCTTAAATTATATCCGCTCTGGATTTTGTTTTTTAATTCGTTGAATATTTCACCTATTTTATATTCAATGGTGTCAGGGTTATCTGCCTGTGTTTTAAATTTCTTTAGATAGGGAAAAAGTTCATGATCAACAAAGTCTTTTAAATCATCGCCACTCGGGGCTTTGTGATAGTCATGTTTACCCTCTTTTGTTTTTGGGGCCGCCCAAACTTCCCATTTAAACTTTTTATCGATTATAGGTACATATACTTTCCCCGATAATTCAGCTTTAATTTTTTTGTCTTTTTCTAAATCATCAAGATATTTAAGGAATAAAATCCAGGATGTTTGTTCTAAGTAATCCAATTCACTACTGCAACCTGCGTCTTTACGGAGTATATCATCAATATTTTTAAAAGTTTGTTCAAACATTATTTCTCTCTTCCTTCATCCTATCCAATGGACATACTACTTTTCCTGAATCTTTTATATTTATATTCATGTATCATAAATCGGAATGTTTCTCCTACCATAAAATAATAATAAACTTATATTGAAATTTGTCAAGAAATTATTGAATGACTAGACTCAATCCTTGTCATTTATGTGTCATATCGTTTAACATTTTCAGTGTTTAAAAGTTGTCTATGGTAATTTGTGTAAGCATATCTAACAATATATAAAATATTGTTAGATATTTGCTATTTACATCATTATTCAAATTCAATATTTGTTATTTTAGCACGAACCTTTTTTGCCCAATCTGAAGGTACATCATTTGTACTATATCCAAACTTTCTTGTATAATTCAATTTGAGCGGCTTATTTATATCGCCAAAAGAGTATTCAGACACTAATACAGGATAATGCACCTCTTCAAAAATTGGTTTGCCATTCTTATCCAAAAAATATATAGTGATTTCGACTTCCTTAAGAGATCGATTACCGAGATTCTTTAACTCCCCAAATACTCCAAGCCCTCCGAGAAAAGACTTTGCAACTTTCAACTTTGTGATCTTAATTTTATCTATATAAGTTTGTTTTTCTTTAAAATTCTCAATTTCTACATCTAAATGCTCTATTTTTTCAGAGGCTTCAACTGCCTTACTATCTAACTTCAAAACTTCTTGATACTTCTCTTTGGCAGCATAAAGCTTCTTCTCTTTTTCAAGTTTTTGGGCTTGGCTCATTGCCTTATCAACCTTTTCCTTTTTTTCAAAATCAAAAAAGACCTTCCAGCCATCTGCTTCCTTCACCATATCAAATGATTGTATTGTTGTTTTCATGGGAATATTATTTCCTTTATATTTTTCTTCTAGCATTTTCTCCGTTTCTTTTTCTTCCTTCTTTTCTCCAAAAGCTGATATAAAAGCAGTACCTAATATATCTTTAAGTATAGCTTCGAGATCAGGTGTAGTTACCTCAGCATTTGCCTTTGCTTGATTTCCTGCCACTGTTACTTCTTTAATCCTGTAAGAAATCTTACTGGCGAGAGCTTGCTCTAAAGGACTTTCTTCTTTTGCCTGCTCCGATAAATATTCCTGTAAACTCTTTACAGCTTTATCCTTTGTAGAAAAATAATGATAGGCTTCCTCATATCTGCCATGAAGAGAAGCATCAAGATACTTTAACAAGATATCCTTGGGATTTGTCCTGATCTTTCCGCATCCTACAACTAATATAACTATTAATGTGCACATAATTGCTATAATATCAATATACTTTCTCATTTCTTCCTCCTTTCAAATAATCAATTTCTCCTAACTTATTTGTATCCATACTAATTACAGATATACATTTTTTATACACCAATTATTTCTCTCTTCCTTCATCCTATCAAATGGACATACTACTTTTCCTGAATCTTTCATATTTATATTTCTATATCCCATATCGGAATGTTTCTCCTACCATAAAATAATAATAAACCTATACTGAAATTTGTCAAGAAATTATTGGGATTTAGTGGTGGATATGTATGGAAAATAGTTACAAGTAGCAAGTAACACGTTGCAA
>JAUXFB010000201.1 GCA_030620255.1 Candidatus Aminicenantota bacterium
AGAAAAATTATGCATAATACAAATTTTATCTTCATTTGAAATAGGTTCACTGCCTCTTGTTGACATAAATACTGGTTTGAAAAAATTATCTGCCATTTTTAAAAAAATGTACGCAGCATCCATGTTTTCATAATTTTTTACATAATTTTCGTTATATATCTTTAGATAAAGAAGAATCTGGAAATTTCTATAATTTTTCGAAATGGAGTTAAGTTTATCAATATACTCATCTTTAGAACAATTATATAGCGATCCTATGTTAAAATCTATATTTTTTTTATTCACCTTTACATGGAAATCAGCACCCGTTTTATAATCAATAATTCTTACAATATTATTCTGTTTTTCAATTCTGTCAATTCTTCCTTCTATAGGAATATCTCTTTTTACTCTATCTATAAAAAAATTCTTAGATAATTGTTTTTCTAAACCTACAATCTCTATACTCCCCTTTCTCATTCGATTCAAGTCAAAAATAATAAAATCTTTTATCTTATTGAAAAGTACAAAAAACCTAATTTTCCAGATTCCTGAGAATTTTTTAAACCCCTTTTTTTCAAAATTCTCCTTTAATATTATCTCTAAAATTTGTTCTAAATTATCTTCAATTGTTTGGATTTTGTAACTTTTATAAAATTGTTCTAAAGATTTATGAACAATTGTTCCAAAAGTCCCGGAATCAGCATCCAATGAAACTTCCTCCTTCTCTTTGATCTCCAGAACTTTTTCAAAATAAAATCTCAAAGGACACTTAACATAAGTCTCAAGAGAAGATGGAGAAAACACCATTTCTTTTAGCTTTCTTTCTATCTTTATATTTTTTTCTTTTATTTTTTCTTCTTTTTCTTTAATATTGAAATTAATTTTTTTTGATATTATGTTATTACACTTTTCCTTCTCCTTTTCAATCTCATAAATAATCCTTTCAACAAATCTACTCTTTTCTGTTCTTTCAAAACCCTGTTTTTTTTCAGTCCATAATACATGTGTATGCTTTGAACTGCCAATCAAGGAAAAAAAATTGAATGAATACAATTTCTCCCAATCAGAATAAGCTCTAATCCCCAGGACTTTTCTTATATCATAAGGTAAAAAAGCGTCATATTTCGAACTCTTAGGCAATACACCCTCTACAACATCTAAAATAATAACATCATCAAATTTTAATCCCCTAAACTCTAACATTCCCATAATTTGAACACCTTTAAGAGGAGATCCCTGAAAATTTATTCTCTTCTTTGAAAAATAAAACCTTATATATGAAGAAAAAGAATTGAAATTTGAGTCTCCCAATTCATGCTTCCAGAAATCTAAAAAATTAATAAGCTCATCCATTACTTCAATAGCACAAAAAATATACTCCTCAAGAAAAAGATAAACTTCCTTATTTTTTTCCAGGCTTAAAACACAATTCTTAAGAAAAACACATAACTCCTTAATAGGCATATTAATGTGTACAATAAAAGTTCCATGAATACGAAAAACCTCTGCTTTTATCTTTTCTTTTATATTCTTATCAATATCATCAGAATTTTCTAAAACCTCATTGAGTCTATTTTCAATTTCATCAATATCAAAATAAA
Source organism: Candidatus Aminicenantota bacterium (assembly GCA_030620255.1). Classification (GTDB taxonomy): domain Bacteria; phylum Acidobacteriota; class Aminicenantia; order UBA2199; family UBA2199; genus JAUWNT01. Next base: position 1,584 of record JAUXFB010000201.1, read on the forward strand.
GGATATTTTCTTTATTTATAATATATTCAATCATATGAATCCCTCTTTTTAGAGGTTCTTGTTCATCACCTATCTCTCCTGAGAGTTTTACATAAGGATGTCTAATAAGGTTTAAATAATCAACTGAAAAAAATCTTCCATTCTGTGCAGTCTCACCAACTTTTAGTATTATGTGAACTAATTGAAAAAGAGGAGTTCTAACAAAAGGGTAACCCATAGTAACATTAAAAGGGATTTTTTCTTCTTTCATGTCAAAACGTGATACAACTCCCTGTATAAATGGAATTAAAGAGGATGAATCAGGCAATACAATACCAATTTTTTTTAGATCATCTTTGTTCTCTTTTGATTTTATAATATTTGCAAGTATCTCATAGACCTGAAGCATTTCAGTTTCAACATTGCTTTCCGGATAAAGGTTAACTTTATCAGAAAATCTGTTCCAGGCTGTAGATTCATTCTTTTCAACATCACATTTTAGATTTAAAGCCTTCAGAGTTTTACTCTGTAAAAAAAATGGTGATGAACTCTCCATTATTGCAGATGAATCACTTCTTAATATAAATAAAGAATTTTTATTTATTAAAGGAAATTTCAGTAATTTCTCTTCACAGATATTCAAAGCATTCATTCCAACAAAAATAAATTTCTTTTCATCTGGAATTTTTAATTTCTCATTCTCACAAACCTGAGCAATGTATTTATAAACAAAACCTCTTGTGCATTTCTTATTCTCAACAAGCAAAGATAAAAAACTTTGGATTAATTGAGGTAATTCAATTATAAAATTTTTATATTCCTTATGGTATTCTCCATATTTCACGAATTCCTTAAAAATATCTTCATTCAGTTTCTCAGTTTCTCCACCTTCAACTAAAATTTCTTCAATAGCATTTAAAATATTCAAAACATTAGGAAAAAAATTTATATAACTATTACCAACTTCTCCTCCATAACAAACAGAATTCTTAAATACCTTTTTTACAGCTAAAAAAAGAAAAAGAGAAGCCTCCAGTTCTGTTGCATATTTAAATTCAGGGAAATTTAATTCAAAAAGATAATTAAAAAAATTATCAATTGTAAGCATCTGTGGAGAAAAATAATTCTTTCCTATTTTTTGACTCAATTTTTCCTGCAAGAAAAAGCGCATTCTCTTGGAAGGAAAAACAACAATAAGATTGGGAAAATTCTCTTTTCCCTCTTTTAAAATCTCATCAACAGTAGCTGTTATTAAATCCTCATTTAAATTAATTATCTTTAACATACAACTTCTTCAACCTCTTTTAAGTCAGGATACATTAAAATAGCTTTACTTTTTTTATTTTTAAATATAGGTTTAACAATATCTACGTATTCTCTTATCTGCTCTCTATAAACCTCTTTCTTCTCTCTCCCTGTTTTATAATCAATTACAATAATCTCATCTCTCTTTATATTCAAACGATCAATCCTTTTGCAAATATACCTGTTATCTATGACTTTCACTACCTCTTTTTCATTAAACACATCAAATGTTGGACTAAAAAACTGGAATACTTTATCTAATGACAAAAACTCAAAAAGCTGCTCAACATAATCCTGATCTAATCCCATCTCTTTTATTATTGAATTAAGTACAGGCTTGATCTCCCCTTTATTATCAAATGTTTTTATTTTAGCTAAAATTTTATGAATTATCTCCCCTCTTTCAATACCTGGTTTTTCTGATTCAGGTGTATGTTTTGAGGCAGAGAAAATTAAAAACTCCTTTTGCCATTGTTTTGTCAATATTTTTTTTGATATGAGAAGAAGTTCTAATATTGGTTTTGTTATAATCTCTTTATGCTTTTTCTCAATAAATCTACCATATTCTATAATGTAACTATTATTTTGTTTAATACCGGATTCATTTTCTTTTAATATTTCATAGCTAATCATAGGATGATTTAGAATGATTTCAGCAAAATTGCTAAATCTTTTAAACTCATCTGAATCTGAAGGAGAGGATGGTAACTTTTTTGCCACTATATGAATAAATTGAGCATTTTGTGCCCTTGTTAAAGCCACATATAACAGGTTTAAATTATCAATATAATCCTTTTCAATCTCCTTTAGATAAATCCTTTTCAGCTCCTGATTAATTGAAGCATAGTCTTTAGAGATATGATAAAACATACCATTATCCAGAAAAAGGGGTCTTTTGTTCTTTGTCCTTGAATCTTTTATAGGAAGAATTACAACAGGAAACTCCAATCCTTTTGCCTTATGAATTGTCATTACCCTTATTCCGGAACTATATTCTATATTATCAATAGTCTGTTGTGATTTACCCTCAATCAATCTTTTCCATTC
>JAUXFB010000202.1 GCA_030620255.1 Candidatus Aminicenantota bacterium
CAAGATTAAACTAACAGGTACAAATATTCTCAGGGGGTTGTAATACATTACTGTTCTGATAATGAGTTGAATAAAGTTTAATGTGTCACGTATTGGTCTTATCTTACTTTTACCCTTTCTTTTCATATAGTTTATTGGAATATATTTGATTTGCATATCATTGGTTAACATTGCAAGTGTTATTGTGGTAGTAAAGGAGAAACCATTTGGTAAGATTTTAAAAAATCTTAATGCATGATCTTTTTTAAAAAGCCTGAGCCCTGAATTTATATCTGGAATTTTAAATCCAGCAAGGTAATTTGCTAACTTACCTATAAACCATTTTGCTGGTTTCCTTATGAAAGGGATTTTTACGCTTTTCCCTGTCCTGGAGCCTACAACCATATCATAATCTTTGATTTTTTTATACATTTCAGGAATCTTTTCTATTGGGTAAGTGCAGTCAGCATCAGTAATTGCAATTACATTATATTTACTTTTTTTAATTCCTGATTTTATGGATGCTCCATATCCCATATTTCGTTCATGTTCAATTAAATTGAAGTTTATGTTACTCTGTTTTAGAGTTTGATTTGTATGATCTGTTGAACCATCATCAACAATAATAATTTCATAATTTTTTAGATCACTCTTTTTGAGAATAGTATCTATTTTAGTAATTGTTTTTTTTATATTTTTTTCTTCATTATAAACAGGTACTATTATTGATAAGCTCAAAAAAGCCTCCTTTTTTGTTAAAATTTCTTTTGATCAGGTTTATTCTATTACCCATCTAATTACCTCAAATGTTTCTGCAAAATCTGTTCCAATTTGAGTACCTCTTGTTTTTGCCCAACTTATAATAAAATCTTCTGTTGCATAGTGTTTTTCTTTTTGTGAATTGTATGCTTTTAAAGCAAAAATCTTTCTTTCTATATGCTTTCTATTAAGTTTAACAAACATATTTGTATGAAAAGTGATGTTATTCCATGGAAGTTCATACCCTACAATGCTCACCTGCTTAAAAGCCCTTATACTTTCCATAGCAACTGTTTGATGATCTTGATGAAGGTCATTGGGAGATGGTATAAAAACCAGATCAGGTTTAACATCTTTTTTTATTTTGACTAATTCTTCTAATATCTCCTGTCTGATATAGTTTAATTTCCTGACCTCATAATTATAGATTATCAAGTTATTTTTTGGAATACCAAGTCGTTTTGTTGCCTCTTTTACCTCTGTTTTAAGAATATCTTTAGGCCATCCATGGGGAAGAGATTTCTCAGCAGTTGAAAACGCAGTATAATAAACCTGTTTGCCCTGTTCAATAAATTTTGATATTGTACCGCCACACCCGAATTCTCCATCATCTGTGTGTGGTGCTAAAATAAGAATTCTTTTGAAACTTTCTTTCATTTTTCCCCCAAAAATTTTTTATAATAATTAAAAATCATATAAATCCTTTTTATAACAGAAAAGAATAAAATCATGAGGTATGTATGTGTGATCAAATCTTACATTTCTACAGAACTCAAAGGTTTTTGAAAGAATTTTTATAGGATCATAATAGAATGTTTCTTTACTAGGTCTTTTTGTTAAAGAAGATGTCATAGAAATAGCAATGCCTATATTTGCTATTTCATACATTTTTTTGATCAGTTTCATGGTTATATCAGTATTCGAATTTCCTTCAAATCTGAGATTTAATGGACCTATGGAAATGATGTAATCAAAAGTTTCATTCATCTCTTTTTCAATGATATCATGAACAAAAAAATGATTTTGCAATTCTGGATACTTTCTTTTTGCAGCTTCGATCATATGCTCATTAATATCAATACCAGTATAATCTGTATGTATGCCGTGTTGCTTTAAGAAACCATAGAATCCACCAATTCCGCATCCCACATCAAGTATTCTTTCATTATTGAATTCACCTAATTCCAATATTTTTTCGAATCTTTTTAAATGGGAGATTTCTGATTGTGCAACTGAATGATGTTCATCTGGAGAACTTTTTAAAGTATTTGAAAAGAATTTAATGTTCTGTTCTTTTATTTTTTTATAATTCACTTTTTATTATTCCTTTATTTCTTAAAATTTTACCACTTTCATAGCCTAAATTAAATAACAGATCAATAATTGATAAACCTGGAATGAATTGACCCCATAACTGATTATATTCCGGATGCTTAAAATCATACATAATTAGTTCAATATCATTCTTTTTAAATAGTTCTTTTTTTTGATATTTCTGCCCCCCGAATCCTGAAACATATTGTTTTGCTCCAATTGAATTACAGATTGAGATAAGCTTTTCTGTTGATTTTCCCTTTATATTTTTTAATTCAGAAGATTTGATAGTATTGGTTTTTATGTTCAGTTCATTAGCCAGCCATTTTAATAGATCAATATTTAAATCTACAAGAAATTTGCAATTTTTGTTTATTATATTTTCAAAATCATAGAAATATTTTTTAAAATATGGAGTTTTTGCATAATTGGTTTTTATTGTTCCTAAAACCTTTTTTCCCCATTTGATATTGTTTTCAATTTCAACTTCAGAAATAAGTTGTGGGTAGCGTCCCTTTTGTTTCACAGGTATAGTTAGCCATTGATCGTTTTTAATAGTTTTTATTTTAACCCTGCTAATAATACTTCCCTTTGTAAACTGAACATTATCAAGAAAGACAAATGTATCACATTTAGACCATTTGTAAAAAAAACCAAGCCATGGCATGAAATTTGGTTGATGAATTCCTGCACACAGAGATTTTTTATTGTTTTTCATATTCATCTAATATGTTTCTCAATAATATGTCCAGGTTTTTTAATTGTGATTCTGTAGAGTAATTTTTAATTTTTTGAGAATCCGGTATTATAGAGCTACATAGATCAGGTTTTGTTACTAAGTCAAATATAATGTTAGATATTTCTTTTGGTTTTTGAGGATGAACAACCCATCCCGTTTTTGTATCTTCAATTATATCAGCAAGAACAGTTTTGTGAGTTAATCCAAGGATTGGTTTTTTAGAATAAATATATTCAAAAATTTTTGTTGATGTTGAAGATTTCCTGTCCGGTAATGTGATTATTAAAAGTACATCTGCCTCTTTTTGAAATGCCAAGGCTATTTTTCGTTCAACAAACCCATGACAAACAATAATATCTTTATCAATTAAATCTTTTAATTGATTTAATTCTTTTTTAGTATAATCTCCTATTAAATGTATTCTTATCTTTTTTATGAGTTCAGGATCTTTTTTTATAAGTATTCTTATTGATTCAAAAAAATAGTCCACTCTATTGAATTTCTCTGCTAAAGAAAAACCTCCTGTAAAAACAATGTTGAATTTTGAATGATCCAGTTTTATATCCAGAGGAAAGGTCTCAAAATCATCAGGATCAAAACCAGTAAGAATTGTCATAGATTTTGTTTTATACATTTCTTTAAAATAATCTGTTATTGGAGCAGCAATTGTTATGATTGCATCTGATTGTACAGCAGCTTTTCTTTCAATTTCTTCATATTTTTGTCTTATGCATTTGTGTTTTTTTATCCTCTTTTTTTCAATTGGTTCGAATATAATGCCATCTCTAAAATCAGATATTAGGGGTATTTTATATTTTTTTGAAAATAGTAATCCAATTTCAAGTGTTTCAACAGGTGGATATGTTGCAATAATTATATCAGGATTGACCTTGTCTATTATTTTTTTTTCATATTTTATTACATTCCTCTTCCATAATGAATAAATTGAGTAATAAATACCAAATAGATTTAAAATCTCAGTGAATGACCTTAAAAATAACCATTTAATTCTATTTATACCCTTTCTATCTTTATTATGGCTTACATCATAAATGCGGATCATATTTTCTTGACCAAAGTCTGTTCTTTTATATGATTGAGTCAAAATTGTTACATTATGGC
>JAUXFB010000096.1 GCA_030620255.1 Candidatus Aminicenantota bacterium
AAACCAGAACTAAAACATTCATCAATTATCTTTTTCCTTTGCCCCTCAAAATCTTTATGATCTAAATGGCAATGAAAATCTATAAAATTCACCGCAACCTCATTATTTATAGATGTAATCTCTATAATTCTAAATCTCTTTATACTCTATAAACATAAGGAATTCAAGACTTTAATATATAAACCCTTTATCTACTTCTCTTAAACTGAAAATATATTAATTTGACAATTTTTTATTCATAATATATAAATTAACTTTTCATACAAAAAAATTTTCAAAAGCTGAGGTTGTATATGGGTCAGATCTTACATTTTATTGACAGTATAATAGTAAAATACAATGAGTATGTAGGCGGATACCTGCTTTTAATAATGCTTGTACCTACAGGAATTTATTTTGCCATTAAATTTAACTTCCTTCACATAACAAAGCTTTCACATGCTATTAAAGTAATAAGTGGCAAATATGACAAAAAAGAGGATACAGGGGATATCAATATTAATATTATCACCAATTGTAAAAAAGGAAGTTAAGAAATATTTTGAATTAATGAGCAAAGATCAAGGGCAGCTCTTCTAATTTAGTATAAATTATCCGTTTTCGTTTTGTATTTGTTTAAACAAAGAAGGTTGCTCTTTTTCTTCAAACATTTCAGTCAGCTCTTCAATTGAAGGTAATTCAGAAATATCATTTAACCCAAAATAGAGCAAAAATTCTTTTGTTGTAGAATATAGTGCAGGAAGGCCTGGAACCCTTTTTCTTCCGCTAATTTTTATTAATTTTTTTTGAAGCAAATTTTTCGCAGGTCCAACAGAATTCACTCCCCTTAAGCGGGAAATTTCAGCAAGTGTAACAGGCTGTTTATATGAAACAATTGATAATGTTTCAAGAGAAGGAATTGTTAATGTTGATGTCTTCTTTATTTTAAAAAAATCATTTAACAAATTATGCATCCCTATTTTTGTAACAAGTTGTAATCCTCCGCCTGACCTTTTCAAAATAATCCCTCTTTCTGAATCTTTATACATATCAGTTAATTTTGATAGAATTTCTTCAAAATCTTTTATGTTTTTGCATTTAAAAAAAGTCATGATTTTTTCTGGTTCAACTGGCTCTTTTGAAACAAACAGAACTGATTCAATAAAAGCTGCCTTTTGCTCTATTGTTTCAATATCAAACTCTTTATCTTCCTTCATTGAGCAATTTTATATTTACCATTTTTCCATACTGAGATTGTGTCAAATAATCTTTTTTGTAATGCAATAATAACGCCTCTTTTGACCATATCAAGCAATGAAAAAAAAGCAACAAGAAACTCTTCTGCTGAATCAAGCATTTCAATATACTCGGAAAAATTTAAATATCCTTTTGTTTCTAAAATTTCTAAAATCTCTTCTTGCTTCTTTTGAATCGAATAGTTTCTTGGATTAATATTTACAAATTCTTCTTTATCCTTTTTTTTAATTAAATTCAAGAAAACTTCAGCAAGCTGAAAAGAGGAAATCTCTTTAATATCAAACTCTCTTGTTTCAAAATTTTCAGAAACCTCTTCTCTTTTCCACAACAACACTTCATCATTTTCCATTTGTTTGAGTAGTTTTGTTATCTTCTGAATTTTATCATATTCAGCTAAAGTGTTTATAAGTTTATGTTCCAGCGAGTCTTCATTATATATTTCAGGTGCAGGTAACAAAGAACGAGATTTAATATATATCAAAGTTGATGCTGTCATTAAAAAATCACTCTCTCTGGAAGGGTTTATACCTCTTTTATTCATCAGATAATCAAGGTATTCTGAAGTGATCTCTGAGACTTTGATATCTAAGATATTCATTCTTTTTTTATTAACCAAATGGAGTAAAAGATCAAGAGGACCCTCAAAAAATTCAGTTTGAATTTCATATATTTCTGAATACATTTTATAAAATCACTTATATTAACACTTTTTATATCTTTACAAGCTCTCTTACTTCTTCCAATGTTGTCTTTGCAGTTTCTCTGGCTTTTTTGTTGCCTTTTTCAAGAATATCCATTACACTAAGTTTCTCATATTTCTCCCTTTTCTCCCTAAAAGGATCAAGAAAATCATTCATATTCTTTATAAGCACCTTTTTGCAATCAATACATCCTATTGAGGCTTTTCTACATGCATGTGAAATTTCTCTTATTTCCTCTTTTGATGAAAAAGATTGATGAAGAGCAAAAACAGGGCAATCCTCTGGTACACCAGGATCTGTCCTTCTTTTTCGCCTTGTATCAGTCATCATTGGTTTGATTTTTTTCTCAATTGTTTCAGCTTTATCTGAGATACAGATTGTATTATTATAGCTTTTACTCATCTTTCGTCCATCAATTCCAGGAAGTTTTGGAATAGGAGTAAGAAATTCCATTGGCTCATCAAAATATTCCCCATAAAAATTATTAAATTTCCTTACAATTTCTCTTGCAAGCTCAATATGAAAGACCTGATCCTCTCCAACAGGAACAATATTCCCTCTTACTATAATTATATCTATGGTTTGAAGAAGAGGATATCCCAGAAACCCAAAAGTGTTCAAATCTCTATCATTAAGCTGCATTTTCTGTTCCTTAAATGTTGGAACTCTTTCAAGCCATCCTAATGGTGTGATCATGGAAAAAATCATAAATAATTCAGTAATCTCTTTTATTGAGGATTGAAGATAAACAACACTCTTTTCAGGGTCAATTCCAACACTAAGCCAGTCGAGTAATAGCTCTTTTATATTACCCTTTATATTTTTTGGGTCCTGATACTCAGTTGTTAATGCATGCCAATCAACAATCGAGTAATAACATTGATGTTTTTTTTGAAGCTCAACCCAGCTCTTTAAAGCTCCTTCCCAGTGACCTATGTGAGAAGAACCCGTTGGTCTCATTCCACTCATTACGATCTTTTTTTCCATTTCTATCCTTACAAAAGTATTCTATAAACAATTGAAATTACAGGATTTGCAATAATATTTAAGATATTTGAATAAATAATAATAAGAAGAATCAAGAACCCATAAGGTTTGATTTTCAGATACATTTCAAGCGCTTCACCATGAAGCAAGCCTTCAATAATACCACTTCCATCTAAAGGTGGAACTGGAATCAAATTAAAAATTGCAAGAAAGATGTTTATAACTATAAAATAATAAAGAATATAAGATAAAACTTCAATACTACCACCAGTGTATAAATTAACTATTCCAAAACTTCTTAAGGTTAAAAAAACAATAATTCCTACAAATCCAGAAATAATATTTGAAACAGGACCAGCAGCAGAAATAAACATTCCATCTTTTTTTGGATTATTCAGATTATATGGATTTACCATAACTGGCTTAGCCCATCCAAATACAGGAGCTCCGATAATTGCAAGTAAAATTGGAAAAATTATCGTGCCAATTAAATCAATATGTGCAATGGGATTCAATGTAATTCTTCCTTGAAGTTTTGCAGTTGGATCACCAAATTTGTTAGCCATCCACCCATGAGCAGACTCGTGTACAGAAATAGCAAATAAAACAACTCCAAATTGAATTATAATTAATAATATCTTATGCATTAAAAAAAAATACCATAAATAGCAGTATCAGTCAATTTTTTTATTGACAATGAAAAATAAAATTGCTATATTAAAAATTTACGCAGGAGGTCAAAAATGAAAAAATTTGTGATTATCTTTACAATTTTCTTTATAATAATTAGCTCATTCTATATTTATGCAGGGAAAAAACAGGATAAAGAGAAATTGTACATATCAGCTCTTACTGAAAAAAATCCTGAGCTCAAGCTTCAAAAACTTGAAGAATACTATAATAAATTTGGGAAAAAGAAAAAATACCAGACTTCAACCCTTTTTATTCAACTTGTTGAAACATCACTTAAATTAAAAAAATATGATAAATTACTTAATTATGCTGACATAGCTTTACAATGCAAGAAGCTATCAGATGCTGAGAGATCAAACATAAAATTAAATAAAGCATATTATTATATCTATGGAAAAAAGGATTTTAAAACAGCGGAATCTCTAGCTGATGAAGTAATTGTATTTGCAAAATCAAAGAAAGATAAAAATCTGAATGCAGATGCATTGAGAATAAAAGTTGTTATTTTGGAATCAAGTTCAAAAGATGTTGAAACAATAAAAAAGGCTTTAAAAACTTCAATTGAAATATATAATATTGATCATTCTTTAAAATCAGCTCATTTTGTTTTTTATTTCTCGAAAAAGCTTTACGATGAATTTGCACTTTATGATGAAGCAATTAACGCTCTTAAAAAGGTATGTGCAGATAATAGAGCAATGGCAGGACATCTTGAACAGTTATCACTCTGGTATATGGCGGATGGCCTTAATAGCAAAGCTATAGAATATATGATTCCTTCCTATATGAGGAAGAAAAATTCAAAAAAAGCCTATTTTATAGGTAAATTGATGTGTGAAACTGATGTTGAAAAAGCTTTCCAATACCTTGGTGAAGCATATGTTCTAAGCAATGAACCATATGCAACAAAAGCCATGGACTTACTTAAAATTGAATATAAAAAAGAACTTAAACAAAAGCTAAACCAGGAAGCAGAAGGAGAACAAGAAAATGTTAAGGAACCAGAAGAAGAGGAAATAGAAACAGGAATTAAAAAAATAATCGAGGAAGCTAAAGCCAGGTTAGGAAGATAAAATACAAAAATCGTTTTACCTTATTATTTTGGAACATAGATAGATATTGACTAAAATGGTTTTTTGTTTTATTATTAAATATTGCCGGGATAGCTCAGCAGGTAGAGCGAGGGACTGAAAATCCCTGCGTCCGTGGTTCAATTCCGCGTCCCGGCAAATTTCTTTTTTAATGTATTATGTATCTTAGAAGGAGAGTTTAAAACTAAAATGAAGAAAATTCTTATTTTATTTATAATAGCAATTATATTTTCAGGAATCCTCTCATTCACAGGATGTAAAAAAATGAAAGGTGAATTTGGTGTAGAAGAATTATTTGCAGATACATATAGAAATATAGGACTAAACAATAGTTATTTTCGCTGTTCATGCACTATTTATAGTGTAAACTTTATGATTGGCAAAATAAAAAACTGGTCATTCAGGATTTATGATAGCAAAGATGAATTGTTATTAGATATAAATGATGCAAACCAGGACTCTCTTGGATATGATATAACAGTTGAAAAAAGAGCAATTCAAAGCTATTTTTCAGGTAATATAAGTTTAAACACAACAGATCCAGTAACAGGAAACCTGTTCAATGGTAAAGAACCAACAAGAGTGCTCTTTAGAGGCACTATTGAGGATCAGAATGGATACACATCAGATTTAGCTCAAGTAGGGCCTGCATATTACACAGAAACAAAGTAGAAAAAGAAACATGGAAAATTTAAATATAAAAAGAGAGTAAAAAATGAAAAAAATCAATATTTATAGTTTTTTTGTTATTTTAATTCTATTATTTGTATTTGCCGGATGCAGTTCAAACAGTGATACAGACAATAAAAGTGATGTTAGAGTCTCATTCGCTGGCTACGAGTTTACTTTAAATACATGTGCAAATGGAATTGATACTGCTCTCTCATCTGAAATTAAGGCTGCGTTCAAAAACTTTTCCAAGATTCCGGGGAACATAGAGTTCTGGAAATTCAATATTTATAAAAATGACACTTTATTACTTACAATTGATAAAAATAATTTCGATGATCTGGCTTGCGGCGAACAGCAAATTGTATTAGATTCTCCTATTATAGAAACCGGATGGATTGAATTGTATGGATTCATGAAATATGATCTTTTTGGAGATATGCCAAACAAGATTGAAATTATTGTTACAATAAAAGATGACTCAGGTTACACCTATGAAATATCAGATATATATTAAAAAATAACTATCAAACAAAAAAATCAACTTATCTTTATATAAAAATGTCCTAAAAATAGGACAAAAACAGAAAAAGTGTCCTGAAAATGTGACACTTTTTCCATTTTTAATTGGCATTAAACTTGCATATATTTAATAGGGAGTATAATAGATGTCTATAAATAATTTAACAAAAAGTGGTTTAATATTATTCTTTTTAATAGTAATGAATATTACTGTTTTTGATCAAAGCAATAAATC